>CAZSPM010000181.1:0-5232 GCA_964608785.1 uncultured Eubacteriales bacterium | reverse complement strand
AGCATAAATAAACGGGGACGTTCCCCAAAGTGCCACCCTGTAAATAGGGGACGTTCCCGAGAGGGACACTCTTTCTCTCCCATATTTAGAAAGAGACCTGAACAGAAAGGGTGTCCCCACAGGGAACGTCCCCTAATTCCTGGGAACGTCCCCTAATTCAGTAAGGAGGTTCGCTATGAAAAAAAGTGGGAAAAAAGTGCACCCGTATATTCCAAATTCTGTGCCAGAAGTAAAGGCTGAAATGCTGAAAGAGATCGAAGCCAAGGACATCGAAGAGCTGTACGAAGACATTCCTGAAAATCTGCGGTTTAAAAGGAAGCTGGATTTACCCGAAGCATTATCTTCTGAGTACGCTCTAAAACAGCACGTCCGGAACATTTTATCCAAAAACCAAACTTGCGATGAGAACATTAACTTTTTAGGCGGAGGGTGCTGGCAGCATTATGTTCCTGCAATCTGCGATGAAATAAATCAACGATCAGAATTTTTAACGGCCTATGCAGGAGAACCTTATGAAGATCACGGAAGGTTCCAGGCTCTTTTTGAATACGAAAGTTTGATGGGAGAGCTTCTGGACATGGATGTGGTCAATGTCCCCACATACGATTGGTGTCAGGCTGCAAGCACTTCTATGCGAATGGCCGAAAGAATCACTGGCAGAGGAGAAATCCTTGTTTCTGATATTGCCTCTCCAGAAAGGCTCTTGGCTATCCAAAATTATTGCTGTCCTGCTCTCACCGTTAAAATGGTCAAACACAATCCTGAAACCGGACTGATCGATCTTGAAGATTTAAAATCGAAGATAACATCCAGCACAGCAGGTATATATTTTGAAAATCCTTCCTATCTTGGATTCATCGAGCTCCAAGGACAGGAAATTTCTGATATCGCCCATGAGATCGGAGCTCTATCCATAGTTGGGACAGATCCGATTTCATTAGGTGTAATCATCCCGCCAAGTAATTATGGCGCCGATATCGTATGTGGGGATATTCAGCCGCTCGGCGTACACATGAACTTTGGAGGCGGTCATGGAGGGTTCATAGCCACAAGGGACGAAGAAAAATTCGTGATGGAATATCCTTCTCGTTTGTTCGGAATCACAAAGACATCTGTTGAGGGAGAATACGGTTTTGGGGATGTGGCTTATGACAGAACATCCTTTGGAGTCAGAGAAAAAGGAAAAGAATTTGTGGGCACAGCCGCAGCATTATGGGGAATCACTGCTGGTGTCTATCTATCTTTGATGGGGCCTAAAGGAATGCAAGAGTTAGGTAAGGTCATCATGCAGAAGTCACAGTATGCAATGGGGAAATTGTCAGAAATTAAAGGCATCAAAGCTCCGCGGTTCACATCTCCGCATTTTAAAGAATTCGTTGTTGACTTTAATGATACTGGCATGACAGTCAAAAGTATTAATACGTCATTATGTAAGCACGGTTTTTTTGGAGGAAAAGATCTTTCACAAGAATTCCCAGAGCTGGAAAACTGCGCATTGTTCTGTGTGACCGAGATTCACACAAAAGAGGATATCGATCATTTGATCCAAGCATTAAATGATTGCCTGAAAGGAATGTGAAAATGAGAGAAAATAAAAAAAATAAGACAAGAAATTTCCACCAAGCGAGATGGGATGAGCCCATAATTTTTGAATTGAGCAGGAAAGGGGAGAGGGGCCTCCTGGCCCCCGAGGTGGAAAAAGAAATTGAAGACACTGTTGGCGATGGGGTCTCTTCGTTACCGGATAATATGAGGAGAAAGGAAGCCCCTTCACTTCCAGAGGTCTCTCAGATGAGGGTGTTGAAACATTATCTCCGTTTATCGCAGCATTGTCTGGGCGCAGATTTCAACATTGATATTGGGCAGGGAACTTGTACGATGAAATACAGCCCGAAGATTAACGAGGTTCTCACTCGCTCTCCTGAGGTAGTTGAACTTCACCCTCTGCAAGATGAAAGCACGGTCCAGGGAGCATTGGAAATCATCTATAAACTCGATCTTTTTTTCAGGGAAATTTCAGGGCTTGATAAATTCTCATTACAGCCAAGTTCTGGCTCGTCGGCTATTTTTGCACTGGCATCCATCATTCATGCTTATCATGAATCCAGAGGTGAGTCAGACCAAAGGGATGAAATCATTACCACTATATTTTCACACCCCTCTGATGCGGCGGCGGCAGCTGTCAAAGGGTATAAAATAATAACTCTTTACCAGAATGAAGATGGATTGCCCGAGGTTGAGGCTCTAAAAAAGGCTGCTTCCAACCGCACTGCCGGATTATTGATAACAAACCCTGAAGATACCGGCATCTTTAATCCCAGGATAACAGAATTCACAAAGATTGTTCACGAGGCCGGAGGGCTATGCGGATACGACCAGGCCAATGCCAATGGAATACTCGGCATCACACGAGCCAAGGAAGCCGGATTCGACCTCTGTTTCTTTAATCTCCATAAAACATTCTCTGCGCCCCACGGTTGTGGAGGACCTGGCTCCGGTGCACTCGGGGTAACAAAAGAGCTAATTGATTACCTGCCGATACCTATCGTTGAATATGATGGTGAAAAATATTTTCTTAAATATGACCTTCCCAATACAATTGGAAAAATAAGGTCATTCTACGGTATCTTCCCTGTCATAGTAAAAGCCTATGCATGGATAATGAGTTTAGGCGCTGAAGGACTGGAAGAGGCCGCAAACGTAGCAGTCTTGAACAACAATTATATGTTAGAGAATATAAAGAAAATAAAAGGCGCCAGTGCACCTTATGCTAAAGGAAGACACCGCATCGAGCAGGTGAGATACAGCTGGGAACAAATGACCAAAGATACAGGAGTGACAACAGAAGATGTGACATGCAGAATGGTTGATTTTGGTTTCCATTTATGGTCCAGCCATCACCCATTCATAGTCCCTGAGCCTTTCACGATTGAACCCACAGAATCTTACTCAAAAGATGAGCTGGATGAATATCTGGCAGGGTTGAGAAAAGTGGCTGAAGAGGCCTATAAAGACCCGGAAAAAGTGAAAAATGCACCCTATAATAGCGTTGTCCATAAAATCGACCACAGCACCCTTGATGACCCTGAAAAATGGGCCATCACCTGGCGAGCTTATCTGAAGAAAAAATAAATGAGGGCAGTCTATTGTAGGGATTTGATTCATCAAACCCACCTTAAAATATAAGAAAGGAAAACAGAAAATGAAGAAAAAATACCTCATTAAGGCTATACCTTCAAGCATCATAATAGTTATGGCCATATCAGCAATGAATTGTCGCCCCGTTCAAAGAGCTACTATCAAAGAGAAGAGAGAAATCATAAAAACCTATCCCTTTTCTGAGCCCGATCCAATCCCAATCTTTGCCAGGTCAAGTATGTGGGGGCAGGGAGCCAGGCTCTATCCTTATTACTTTTTTGATAAGTTCAGCAAGGAAGGCATCGATGAAGAATGGAAGGTGGTTCGATTGGAAAATCCATATATTAGTCTCTCGATTTTGCCTCAAGTAGGTGGAAAAATATGGGGGGCTAAGGAGAAGTCGACAAACAAAGAATTCATCTACACCAATCACGTTCTAAAATTCCGTGAGATCGCTTTAAGAGGCCCCTGGACTTCGGGTGGAATTGAGTTTAATTTTGGCATTGTCGGGCATACCCCTGCGTGTGCCACTCCTGTCGATTACCTAATTCGTGAAAATAGTGATGGAAGCGTAAGCTGTGTTGTCGGCGCAATGGACATACCTTCCCGCACCCGATGGAGCGTGACGATAACCTTGCCCGAAGAGAAGGCTTTTTTTGAAACTCATTCTTTCTGGTACAACCCCTCTCCTTTCCATCAATCTTATTATTCCTGGATGAACAGTGCGGCAAAAACCGGAGACGATTTACAGTACGTTTTCCCTGGCCGTTCTCATATCGGCCACAATTATTCGGTCCCGCTCAAATCTTGGCCAGTGGACAGGCAAGGACGGGATCTTTCATGGTATAAGAATAACAACTTTGGTTCCCATAAAAGCTATTTTACGGTTGGTGAATATGAAAATTTCTTCGGTGGATATTGGCATGACTCAGAATTCGGCTTCGGTCATTGGGCTTTATACGATGACATGCCCGGACATAAGCTCTGGCTCTGGAGCCTTTCGCAACAAGGCGCAATCTGGGAGAACCTTCTGACTGATAACGATGGTCAGTACAGTGAGCCGCAAGCCGGCCGATTACTAAACCAGAGCGACCATGAATTCTTAACACCGTACACTGCAGATCTGTGGAGGGAAATCTGGTTTCCCTACAAAAAAATTGGCCCCATGGTCAAAGCATCACCCCATGGTGTCCTGAATGTTACTCGAAATGGAGATCTCATAATCATTGGAATTTGTCCACTACAGAAAATTGATGATGACCTTGAAATAACTGGAGACGGAAGAGAGATCTACCGGGAACACATTGAATTGGAACCCCTGGAGATTTCTGAGAAAAAAATCCCAGTAACGCAGGAATACAGCCATTTTCAAGTCAAAATATCTAACAAACTGTTTTATTCGAGCGATCCGAAGGCAAACGATTTGAACCGCCCTATCCATTTCCACAAATTTGATGGTAATTCTGCTGAAGGGCTTTACCTTAAAGGCAATCGCTATATGAAAGAGCGAAATTATTACATGGCGCTTGAAACAAACCTAGCTTGTCTTGAAAAAGAACCACTTCATACAAAAGCGCTTTGTCGAGTTGCTGAACTCTACTTTAAGAGAGGCGAGTGTAAAAAGGCTTTAGCCTATGTCCATAAGGCTCTTGAAAATGTCATGTATGACCCAGAAGCCAATTACATTTATGGAATCATTTCCCATCGTCTAGGAAATCTGGTTGATGCCAAAGAAACTCTGGGTTGGGCTGCCCGTTCGATGAAATATCGTTCTGCGGCATACTGTCAGATGGCAGAGATCTATTTTCTTGAGAACAATTTCGATCTCGCCCTAGAATATGCTGGGCGCGCTCTAGATTTCAATAAATATAATATCAATGCCTATCAAATTATGGCCATGGCTTATCGGAAGATGGGAAGGCCCAAGCAAGCTCAAATATACCTCGACCAGCTCCTAGAGATAGAACCGCTGAATCACTTGGCCCGATTTGAGCATTATCTTTTAGAGCCAAACCAAAAAAACCTCAAAAACTTCCAATCGATGATCCGCAGCGAATTACCTCACGAGAATTATCTTGAAATGGCGCTTTATTA
>CAZSPM010000180.1:0-5234 GCA_964608785.1 uncultured Eubacteriales bacterium | reverse complement strand
CTTCAGGAATCGAGCGCTTCTTTATTCTTGTTTCCTTTCCTGAAGAGCTCGATAAGATTAGACATTGTTCTTGAATTATCCTTTTTCAGCTCTCGTGCTAAATTGAGAACTTCTTCTGCTTCTTTCAGGGCATTACTCGCTAACTTGACTTCTGCTACCTTATTAAATTCTTCAACGGCCTGATCCAGTAATTTCTCCTGTTTATAGAGTTGGGCTAGAGCTAACCTCGATTGAATATCTCTATCATCTAATTTCAAAAGCTTCTCATACAACCGTATGGCTTCTTTTGTTTTATTGTTTTCTCTGAAACGCTCTGCTAGCTTCAGGTATTCTTTTTTTGCTTCAGAAAGAAATCCTTGATTGTAATAGAGGTCTCCCAATTTCAGAGTTGTTTTGATATCCTCAGGATTTAATTTATTTATTTTCTTGTAAATAGCAATCGATTGTGAGTACAAACCTCTTTCTTCATAATTGCCGGCAATTCTTAGAAATTCCTCAATTGCCTTGTCTTTCTGATTTGATTTCACGTATAGGTCGCCAAGAATGCTCCTGACATTCAGGTCCATAGAGTTTCCGGTCAATAACTTATTGTATTCAGCGATTGCCTCTTGCAGTTTTCCCCTCTTTGCGTACTTCTGGGCTATTTTTTCGATCTTATTTCTTTCTTTCTCAGACACCATTTCTTCTCTGCCCAAGATTAAAGGTTTGCCTATGGAAGTAAGTTGCTCCCGCTTCCCTTAATGCTCTATAGTGTTCCCTCGTCCCATAACCTTTATTTTTCGAGAGGGAATAACCTTCATAAACCTTGTCCAACCTAATCATCATTTCATCTCTCAGGACCTTTGCCACTATCGAAGCAGCTGCAATTGAAATGCTCTTTTTATCTCCCTGAGAGACACCTAACTGAGGATAATTTACATCATTTAGGCTAAATCCGTCAACTAAGATGAAATCAGGAGTCACAGACATATTTTCAACGGCCTTTTTCATCGCGCTAATCGAGGCCCAGTATATGTTCTTCTGATCGATTTCGAAATTTGTTGCCAACCCAATACCGACAGAAGTCGCATTTGTAACGATAGCCTTGGCCACTCTCTTCCTTTTAAGGGGAGAAAGGACTTTGGAATCATCGATTTCTTTTGCCCATTCTGGCAGGTTTTTTTTAATAATAGCATCTGGAAGAATAACGGCTGCAGCCACAACCGGACCGAAAAGTGCTCCTCTTCCTGCCTCATCAACGCCAGCGATAGCTTTAAATCCTTTTCTCAATATTCTCTTTTCAATCTGCGAATCCGCCACTTCTCAAACCTCTTTATTTATTAAAGTGGATTTGCCCTCTTCGCTGCTTCCCCTCTCTCGGTCGAAGGATTAACTCGACACACTCACGAAAAACGGAATTTCTAATATCCCTTGAAAGCCTTTTTATCTTTCCTCTTTAAGCCTGGCTGCTTTACCTTTAAGACTTCTAAGATAATATAGTTTGGCTCTTTTGACCTTTCCTCGCCTGACAACCTCAACCTTCTTGATCATTTGAGAATAAAGAGGAAATATTCGTTCTACTCCGATGCCAAAAGAAATTTTACGAACAGTAAAAGTCGCTCCTACGCCAGAGCCTCTTTTAACGATTACATCCCCTTTAAAAATTTGAATTCTCTCTTTCTCCCCTTCTCTGATTATCACATGAACATTAACTGTATCACCAACTTTAAAAGAATCTATACTTTTCTTTTTGTGGCCTTCCTCGACTAAATTAATTAGATTCATCGTTCTTCCCTTTCATTCGACTTCTAATCTCTTCGAGAATCTTTTTATCCACAGAAGATAATTTTTTGTTCTTCAGAAGATCAGGTCTTAGACGCCATGTCTTCTCTAAAGATTTTTTTCGCCGCCAAGATTCGATCTTTTTGTGGTCTCCTGAAAAAAGTACCTGGGGAACTTTCATTCTTCTGAAGTCGCGAGGTCGAGTATAATAAGAAAAATCCAGCAGCCCATCCTGAAATGAATCATGCTTAACCGAGTCAGCTTTACCAACAACATGAGGAATATATCTCGAAATAGCATCAATAAGAACAATAGCCGCAGGCTCTGCTCCAGTCAAAACATAATCCCCGATGGAGATCTCATCTGTTGCTAAATTCTGAATCACTCGTTCATCCACTCCTTCATATCGACCGCAAATAAGAATAATTTGAGGATGTTTGGCTAATTCCTCTGCTAAGCGGAAATCGAATTTCCTTCCCTGAGGAGAAAGCATGAAAACTGGAGCTTCCTTTTCACACCTAATCTTCTCCACAGCAGCAAAAATTGGCTCTGGCTTCAGAACCATTCCTTGTCCGCCGCCAAACGGTCGGTCGTCAACCTGCTTGTGTTTGCCTGAGGCGAAATCTCTCAAATTATGGACATTAACTTCTACTATGCCCTTATCCAGCGCTTTTTTAACTACTCCAGCTCGAAAAACGCTCTGGAACATTTCGGGAAAGATTGTGATTATATCAAATCTCATCCAACTCTAAAAGACCCTCAGGGGGGTCGATAACAATCTCTTTCTTCTTGAGATCTACTTCAAGACAAATGGCCTGTGTAAAAGGAATGAGAATCTCTCTACCCTCTTTCTCGATGATCAAAAGATCGTTATCCTTAATTAAATGCAAATCTTTTACATTTCCGATTCTTTCTCTGTTCTTAGACACAACGGAACAGCCTATGAGTTGGAAAAAGTAGTAACTATCATTTTCTGTAGGTTGAAGATCTTCTTCAGGAAGCAGCATGTCTAGCCCCGCCAGCTCTTGAGCTTGATCTATAGAGCTGATTCCTCTTAATTTAACGATATGATAGTTTTTATAAGAAAGGAGAGATTCGACTTGATACTCTTCCCTTGCCCCTTCTTTCTTAAAAAATACCCTTGAAAAAAAAAGGCTTCAGAGAAGAGCCAGAATAAAGCCTAAGCCTTAATTCGCCTCTCTTTCCTTGGCTTCTTATAACTTTTCCTATACTTACCAAACTAACCTTTTTCGATTATTTCGAGATTAAATCTCCTTTTCAGTTTCATGCCTGCGGCACCAAGAATAATTCTTATGGCCCGTGCTGTTCTTCCCTGTTTGCCGATAACCTTGCCCAAATCGTCCGGAGCAACCTTTAGTTCTAAGATCGTGGTCTGTTCCCCTTCTAGTTGGGAAACCTGTACCTTGTCCGGACTGTCAACTAATGATTTGGCAATCAATTCAACGAGTTCTTTCACTGTAACCTCCTTAAGTTTTGTTAATTGGAAAGTTTTTCAGCCTTGGAAACTTTATGTAAAAGAGACTGAACTGTTTTAGAAGCTTGAGCTCCTTTTTCTAGCCAATATCTTGCTCGATCATAATCAACATTGATCTCTGGGGGTTCCTTTAAGGGATCATAATAACCAATGATATCTTTGGCCTTGCTTTCTCTTGGCTTTCTTGAATCAATAGCTATTATCCGATAGAAGGGCCTTTTCTTTGTTCCGAGTCTCATGAGTCTTATCGAAATCATTTTCAACCTGTCCTTTTTGGACGATTAGAGATAATATCTAAATTTTCATCTTAAGTCAACTATTTTTAAATTCTTAGGGGTGCCCTCCAAAGGATTTTCAGGGACACAATACTTAACCTGGATTATTCATTTTTTATGAATAATTCAGGTTAATTAAAGGGTGGCACCTTGGGGCCTGCCCTCAACTTTGATTGGGGGAACGTCCCTATTAGTTTCTGAAACTGAGATTTTTTCATCATCTTTCTTATCTCTAAAAATTGTTTCAACAACTGATTAACCTCGGCCACGGGTCTTCCGCTCCCTCTGGCAATTCTCGCGCGACGACTCCCGCTGATCAACTTTGGATTTTCTCTTTCCTTTTTGGTCATTGAATTTATGATGGCCTCGTAATGAAGAATCTTTCTATCATCTATATTCACTTTGGATATATCCTTGAAAGCGCCTCCTGCGGGTAATAGACTCATAACCTGGGATAAAGAACCCATTTTCTTCATCTGGACAAATTGCTTTTTAAAATCTTCGAGTGTAAACTCCTGCTTACTCAGTTTCCGGGCCAGCTCCTCTGCTTCCTTTAAATCGGCCTCCTTCTCTGCTTTTTCCACTAGACTTAAGATATCACCCATGCCAAGAATTCGAGAAGCCATTCTATCTGGATGAAAAACCTCTAGTTTATCGAATTTTTCTCCTACACCGATGAATTTTATTGGCTTCCCTGTCACCGATACTATTGAAAGAGCGGCTCCTCCCCTAGCATCTCCATCGAGCTTGGTCAAGATGATGGAAGTGAGCCCAATTTTTTCTTCAAATAATTGAGCACTCTTCACTGCATCCTGACCGGTCATAGAATCCCCAACATAAATGATTTCTGTCGGATTGAGAATATCTTTGACCATTTCAAGCTCTTCCATAAGCTCATCATCGATGTGAAGTCTCCCTGCCGTATCAACAATTAGCGGATCATAAACGCGGTTCCTTGTAAACATGACAAGCTCTCGGAGGGCATCAGCAGGAGAGGACATCTGTTCTTTTGTCATTTCATTGAACGGAAGGTTAAGCATTTGGGTAATCATCTTCATTTGATCTTGGGCTGCTGGTCTCTTAAGGTCAAAAGACACGAGAAGAGGATTTTTTTTCAAAGTCAATACCCATTTTGCCAGCTTACCGCAAGTCGTCGTTTTGCCAGAGCCTTGAAGTCCAACTAACATGAAGATTGACGGCGGAGAGCTCGAAAACTTCAACTTTTTTTCATCCTCGCCCAAGACAGAAGTAAGCTCGTCTCTGACGATCTTGATAACCTGTTGAGCAGCAGTAAGGCTAAGGAGAACTTCCTGGTCCAATGATTTATGTTTAACTTTTTCCACAAAGTCTTTTACGACACGATAATTGACATCTGCTTCTAACAAGGCCAATCGAATCATCCTCAAGACTTCAGCCATGTTTTTCTCCGTAATTTTTCCCTCACCGCGGAGAAATTTCATGGCTTTCTGAAGCCGATTGGATAACTGATCAAACATGTTCTTTATTCCTTAGCAATTGACTGATATTCACTATGCTAAGCGAAACCAACAGCCAAAGTCAACGAGGTATGGGGTCGCGTCTCAACATTTGACATTTCTATTTTTACATATGTCTTCCCCCTATTGAATAGTCCCCATTAAAATCTCGCTTATTTGTGGACAAAGGCGATAAATGACAAATGGTGATGAGCGGACACCTGGCAA
>CAZSPM010000179.1:0-5263 GCA_964608785.1 uncultured Eubacteriales bacterium | reverse complement strand
GAAGTGCGAGGACGAAATATCAAGCGCCGCTGTGCAGGGGTTAGATCCTTCCTTGACTTAAACGCGATAAAAAAATCCTTATAGTAGGGCCTGTTATTTAAAAATTCGCTAAACCATCTGCTTTTGAATGAGACATGGTTAATGACCCCATCGAACATAAGCTGGTAACGACTTTCCAGATCCTCTATATCATGCCACGACCCCAGGTTGGGATCTACTGTTTCAAAATCAATTATGGAAAATCCTCTATCAGAAGAAGAGGGGAAAAAGGGCAGTATATGCAGGGTATTGATTGTCCCTCTGAGATATGTATCACAAAACCTTGCTAATGTTGCTATGGGCGAACTCTCTTTACCCCGCATGAGATTACCATAAGTGATTAAAATAATATCTTTTTGCGTAAACCTCTCTGTTGGATCGAAATTCTTCTCCTCCTCAATAAGCTTCTGCGGCTTATGCGCATAGTAAACCATGAGGATTCGCTCCAGTTCGAGCATTGTGGTTCGAGCCACTGATTCGCTGTAAAGAGCACGGAGCCGATTATACATTCTATCGAATGATTTTTTTGGAAGTTTTAGCAGAGGTCTTGTATAATCTGGCTCTGGATTGTGGACGGTTTTTGTGGTATCAGAAATTTTTGGTTTGGTCTTTTTTCTTATCTAATTCACCCCCCTCTCCCTGCCAAAATCTGCTGGATTCTCTCTTTCTATCCATTTTATTCTCGTAAAAAATCTTCTTTCTTCTTCTCTACCCTGATAGGCTTCACATGATTATCAACCAATGCCTTGGTATCCTTTATATTGAGCTTTTCAAAAAGAAAAGAAATCTCATCCTCCAAAGCCGAAGAAATTTCATCTTTTAACTCGCGTGGCAAAGAATGAATTTCTCTTTTGAATGGACCCAGAGCTTTCTTTCTTGTTTTATAGATAAATTGGTCATCAGTCTGTCCGGGCTTTTTTTCATCTGCACAATTTTTTTGTAGCCATGTATAAGTTGCTTCTTTTAACGGTGACGGTAAATAATCATAAAGAATATTTTGAAATTGCGTAGCTAAATGTATCTCTGCACATTCAACTTCAGGGAAACGGTGAAAAGCATCTTTGGGTAAAGTCGAAGCTCCATGTTGCACAGCTCCAGCCATCCCGAATTCTGTTCTTGCTATTTGAGATAATGTCTTCAATGTATCAAAGTCTATTTTTACTTTTGCTATCGAGCCATCAGGCAGCACGACTCCTCCATGGGTTGTACCTGTTTGAATACTTATTTTGGAAATACCTGTAATCCCCTGTATCAGGGAAATATAGCCTTGCATGAATGCACGCAACTCTTCAAGAGTGGAGTTTTTTCCACCCACCTCACCAATCTCCCCTCCTATTGAAATTTCAATTCCCTTCGGTTGCAATCCTCTAATAAACTTTGTGAACAGCGCACATACTTCATAATTTAATCTCTGCTGTTTATTTACAGTAAGTTTAGATAAATCAACCACCGTTGATGAATCAATATCGATGTTGTAAAAGCCAGCCTGAATAGCTTCTGAAATCAAATCCTTAAGCTGATTAATTTCTCGGTTTTTATCAAGCAGGAAATTCTTTGCATTCACCTGAAAATGGTCTCCCTGAATAAAGACCGGGCCGCTAAAGCCCTCTTCAATTGCTACCAGGATGATGCATGAGGAATATTCCTGAGGCCTTTGCTCGGTATAGCCAATCTCACTCTTAGCAATCTCGAAAATAAATGCACCGGCATTTATTATTCTCGCTGCTCTGAAAACTGCCCTTGCTGAATCAAAGGTTAATGTCCTTAAATTTATTGCAGGCGCAGTAAAGTGAGTTAAATTATCCTTTACTCTTGCTTTATATAAAGCTTGAATTGACGATGAGATTACTCCAAATTTATTAGCTGCCGCATGCACCACACAATGGCATATCTTTTTAAGATGAGTGGAATGACCCATGATTAGCGTATCTACGAGATTCTCTACGACTTTCTCTTTAAAGAAATCCAAATCTTTAATCTCTATTTTGCTATCAATTATTTTAATTTTGCTGTGGCCGAATAACTCTTCTTCATCCTTATAAATCATCTTTGACTCCGATCATCCCATCGTAACACTGAAACATTGCTGAAGTGTTAAATCGAATAATCCAGGTTAAGTAAGTATCTTAATTAACCTATAATAAGCTTCTATTTCCATTTGTTTTGGTTGGATTGCTATCTCCAAGGGCACTGTATCCAGCCGATCATCTTTCAAACACACACATTTATCCGTCTCTCCTCTCCTCAAAACTTCTACAGCATAGCTTCCCAGACGAGCGGCCAAAATTCTATCTGCGGCAGTAGGAGACCCTCCTCTCTGAATGTATCCTAAAACGACTACTCTTGTCTCAAGGCCAGTTGTTTCTATAATTGTTTTCGCCACGTCGTCGGCTTTCGCTTTTCCTTCTGCAACAATGACTATCCAACTAATCTTTCCTCTTGCATTCCCAGCAGAAATTTCCTCACACAACTTTTCTTCATCAAAATCTTTTTCAGGAATTAAAACCTCTTCACAGCCTCCTGCTAAAGCAACTTGCAGGGCAATGTATCCACAATCCCGACCCATCACCTCAACAACAAATATCCTCTCTAGACTTGTTGCCGTATCTCTTATCTTGTCCAAGGCATCTACCGCCACATTTACAGCCGTATCAGCGCCAATGGATAAGTCAACACCATAAATATCATTATCAATAGTAGCAGGGATACCGATCGTAGGAATATCGTATTTGCTAGCGAGAATGTGTGCGCCTGTCATTGAGCCATTGCCACCTACCACAATTAATCCTTCGATTTTATTTTCTTTTACAGTCTTAACGGCTTGTTCCTGTCCGGCTTGAGTGTACAATTTTTTTGAACGAACCGTTTTTAAAATCGTCCCCCCCTGATTGATTATTCCTGATACTGAAAGCCTGTTAAGATTTACTACCTCTCCATTAATCAAGCCTTCATACCCTCTACGGACTCCTAAAACCTCTATGTCGTAATGATAAGCAGTCCTCACTACGGCTCTTATAGCAGCATTAATTCCCGCACAATCTCGTGTTAAAATACCGATCTTTTTCATTAACTCAGCCTTTATGTATTTCTAAGATATATTCATTTTTTAAAACCTATAGCACAGGGAAAATTTGATGTCAAATAAAGAGGTTCCCTAATTTTTCACGAGTTCTTAAGGGGAGTATTTTTCCAATGGGCATATGCTTTACGTCGAAGTCTCAACTCTCCATCTCCCACTAGCATCCCCATCTTCCCAGGAGTCTCATGAACTGCGTATATAAATTGATCGCCTATCAATGATTTAACATGTATCTCAGGTGTCCCGATACGATAGTTTTTAATAAGTTGCCTGGACATTGCTGGGTCATAAAGATAGGATTTATTATTTTTCTCAATAAGATGAGTAATGTTTTTTACGTTGTTGCCTACAACAATTATTGGTGTCGAATCGATATTATTTTCTTCAACTCTATACTCAGTATCAATTAATGAAGACGTCGAAAAAAAGAGATTGACAATTATGAATGAACAGCCGATATACAGAACAGAACTCAGAAAAATGAAAAAAGTTAAAATTTTCTTTAGTTTAGACCTTAAAAAGGGGAATTTCATGCTCTACTTTCGTTCTTATCAAAACTCACGTTGTTTAGTTCGTTCTTATTTACGATACTCTCTCGCTAGCCGAAAGCCCAAGCTTAAATGGTAATCCATCGACTGCTCACGGCTCCGCCATGAGGAGCGGCATTCCTGAGCTTTGCTTCCAAAGGCTCCACCGCGAAAGACCCGATTCGTGAACAAGAAGAAAAACGTCGAGCCTGAGGAGGGGCCCTTTGGATCTATCTGAGGACCTCTTTCGTAAGCTCGTGTGGCGTTTCAGCAAAATTCGAAAATAATCTCTTTATTGAATTGTAAGCTGTACGATCTCAGAGCGTGAGCGTTTGGTGGGCCATCACTAAGAGCCCCTGGATGGGAATCCCATAGGGACAGGACCGCTCACATACTCCAGCACAATCCGCACACAATCCAGCATTGTTTGCAGAGAGGTTAGCGTACTTAACCAGGGCGTGCTTTTCTCGTCCCTGGGCGTTGAAATAGTGGTCATAGCGCATGATGGTGTTGACCGGGACTCCATACGGACAGGCTGATTCGCATTCCCCGCAGGCATGCCGGCAGTAAAACTGTCCGTAAGTGCTTTTATATTCGGCCAGGATCTCCTTTTCCACTGGCTCAAGCCTCTTTCCGGAAAGAGCCACATAATTTTCGAGCTCTTCAAACGTGTTGATGGTGGGGCATACTGCATGAACATCCGGATTGCTGAGACAGAATTTGATGGCGGCATCGCGAACCAGAGCATCACTCGTAAGGCCGTACTTTTTCTTGAATCCCTCTGCTTTAGCGATGCGGGCTTCATACTCCTCAAACATCTTTAAGTACTTTTCAGGGATCTTCCTTCCTTTTTCCTTAGCCTGGTCAAACATTGCCTTGACATCCGAATAAAACCTCACCGGATTGGTTTTCATCAGGGTAGTTCCCATTTTCTTTTCCTTGCAGGCGTTCAATATCGTCTCGCCCTGTTCTTTCTGGAGGAAGTTGTAGACAAAGAGCACCACATCGAACCGCCCGTCTTCAGTTGCGGCCAGGACGACTTTTTCCATCGGAGTTTTGGTTGGTCCCGCGAGGCTGTGCTCCATGCCATGGTTGGAAAGTCCGCTATAGCGGACTTTTCCCTCAGCCTTGAGATCGCGGATGGCTTCATGGTAGGGTTCATGCTTCACCTGATCTATCGTGGCTGTCATATGAATCATCAGGCAATCGACATAATCTAGCTGGAGCCTTTCCAGGCACCGGCGTGCTCTTTCTTTCAAGCCTTCTTTATCCCTTTTTCCTAAAAAGAGGTTCAGCTTGGTTGTTATGAACACGGATTTTCGGTCTCTGGTCTTCATGGTCTTTCCGATGGCGCGCTCTGAATTGCCTCTGCCATAATGTTCGGCTGTGTCTATGTAGTTGATCCCCATATCCAGAGCCGCCTCGAGCAGCGGAGTGTCGTTCAAATTTGCTCCTCCGAAGCTGACGTCAGAAGCTTTAAAACCGGTGCGACCCAGAGTCCGGTATTCCTTAATCTTTGGCTTATCAGGCGTATCCATCGCGGCTTCTTCTATTTATATATTTTTTTCCACCATTACAAAGCTCGCCACGGTCGCAATGTAAGCCCCGATCACACCCC
>CAZSPM010000178.1:0-5272 GCA_964608785.1 uncultured Eubacteriales bacterium | reverse complement strand
ACACGGCTTTCTCTTCATATTCTCTTAGCCACTCATATGTATGCTTGAGCTCGAGTGAGGATTTCTCGAGTTCTGAAATTCGCTGTCGTAATCCTGCCAATTCATCGATGAGTTGTTCTTTTGTTTTGTTTGTATCTAGCATTTTAGACTCCTAATATATAAAACAACCTAAAATACCGGGTAGTTGGGTATTGGTCATGAGAAGAATTGGATGGTTATATCTTTTTATAGGCCCCATCCTTTTTCAGATTATTTCAGAATTGTCAGAATTATTCAAGCTTTTAAGGGCCTGCCCCCAGTATTGATTGGGGGGAACGCCCCCTGATCCTGATTCTGTCTCTAAAGGATGGATTTGATGATTACTTTTAGGAAATGATCAATATAAAAGTATAAAAGGGGTCGCGTCTCAACATTTGACATTTCATTGTTTGTTTAAGGATGGTTCATCTCCCATTTAGCTGCAAATATTAATACCTGTTTTACCAAATGTCATTCCTGCAGAAGCAGGAAACCAGATAGGTCTGGATTCCTGCTTCTGCAGGAATGACGAGCTTCTGCAGGAATGACGAGCTTCTGCAGGAATGACATCATATAAAGTAGGAATGACATCATGTGAAACATGTATTAATATTTGCAGCTAAATGGGAGATGAACCTTAAAAGACAATCTTGAATTCTGTTCCTTTTTCTTTGCTGTGTTCAAATGTCCCGTTGATCTGTTTAACCAAGTCTAAGACCAATTTCATCCCCAGCGACTTTGTCTCTCGGAAATCCAGTCCTTCCGGAATTCCGACTCCATCATCTTTTACAATAAGTATATATTTTTTTCCTTTATTCGGATGCATCTCTACAGCTATCTCTCCCTTCCTTCCATCAGGAAATGCGTGTTTGAGCGTGTTAGATACAAGTTCTGTGATTATCAATCCACAGGGAATGGCTCTTTTGACATCAATACGAACGTCCTGGACATCCAGTTTGAGAGATATGGGGCCCAATCCTGCTCTGTACATGGACACCAAATGAGTCGTCAATCTCCTTATATATTCAGATAAATCAACCGTTGCCATATCTTTGGATTGATAGAGCATCTCATAGAGGACCGCCATCGATCTTATTCGATCATGGATTCCATTGAACATATCTTGAATCTTTTCATCCTCGATTTCCGCAGCCTGAATTCTGAGCAGACTCGCAATAATCTGCATGTTGTTTTTGACCCGGTGATGGATTTCCTTCAAAAGAATTTCTTTCTCCTCAAGAGATGCATTGAGCTGTTCCTCTGCTTTCTTGCGTTTTGTGATGTCGCGGACATTTCCTAACACTAGAGCTTTACCTTTGATCTTTACCGGGAATGTCCTGATTTCCACTACAATTTGACTGCCATCTTTCCGGTTTAAAGTAAACTCATCCGGACCAGTAGGTTGTCCCAGGGCATTTTTAGCCAGGCGGGCTGCCGCTTTTGGAATTTCCTTGGGGGAGAGGAGCTTTAATTTTAAAAAGCTTTTTCCGATTAACTCATCCCTTTTGTATCCAGTTAATTCCTCTGCAGCTCTGTTGCCATCAACAAAATTTCCCTTAAAGTCGTTCAAGTAATAACCATCAGGCGCATATTCAAACAATATCCTCAATCTTTCTTCTGAGCTTCTCAGCTTTTCCTCTTCCCGTTTGCGCTCGGAGATGTCTCTAATTAATGCAGTAGCGACGTATGTGTCACCAGCCCTTCTGGATGAAATGGAAAGTTCAATCGGAAACTCTGTCCTATCTTTCTTTAAGGCTTCAATCTCTATTGACTTCCCAATGACAGGGCCCGAGCCACTTTTTTGGAATTCAGCGAATCCCTTTTCCATTGCCTTCCTGTGTACTTCCGGCACTATCTTCATCAAGCTCTGTCCAATCATTTCCTTTTCTGTGTACCCGAACATTTTTTCTGCCCTTGGATTCAATAAAGTGGTCCTCATCTGCTGGTCAATGGATATCACACCATCAGCGGATGTGTCTACTAATTCACGGTATTTTTCCTCGCTCTCCCTGATCGCTTCCTCTACCTGCTTGCAGTAGGTAATGTCTGTAATAGTACCGATATAGCCAATGACCTCTCCATTGGGATTTCTCTCAACGGATGACTGGGATAGTACCCACACAGAGATTCCCTCAGAGGGCTGAAAACGAAACTCTGATTTGAATGGTCTTTTTTCCTGACAGCTTTGATACCATTCTGTTAAGATAGACTTTTTATCATCGGGATGGAGAGCATTCTGCCAGCCTTTTCCGTGTGCCTCTTCTGGAGAAAGCCCGGTAATTTCGGCCCATCGCTCATTGACATAGAGAAAATCTCCATGAGAATCGGAATGAAAAATCCCAATGGGTGATGCTTCTGTCAAAGACCTATACCGCTCCTGGCTTTCCCGTAGCTCCTGCTCTGCCCATTTGCGCTCGGATTCAGATGCTTCGAGTTCCATAATTCGATGGCGCAAATGTGCCAATTCATTGATGAGTTGCTCTTTTGTCTTATCTGTGTCTCTCATTTTTGAGTTTTAAAATATAAAGCAAACATTAAACTTAGAATTTCTGTAACATAGGCAGTGGATATTATCCATAGTTTTATTTTGATTTTTTTTACGTAATTATCCCGTCGCTTTACAAATATTGTCAGAATTGTCAGAATAATTCAATACCCTTTTGAGCCGGATTTAGATTAAAGGGGACGTTCCCCAAAGTGCCACCCTTCTACGAACGTAATTCCTGCTAGAACGTCATTCCTGCGCAAGCATGTGCCCGCGGAAGCGGGTGCAGGAATCCAGGACTATCTAACATAATGATGGACATTCTGGATTCCCGCTTCTGCGGGAATGACGAAAGGCATGAGCTCTGTTCTCAACTTGATTGGGGCCTGCTCTCAACTTGATTAGGGGAACGTCCCCATTAGTCGTTGACAAAATTTCCTGTTGCCTGAATAATACTAATTAGGAAGATAAAAGTGGTACGGCTTTTCAAATGCGGGGAAAAAGCTCAATGCGAGGTAAACGCAGGCGTAAATAAAAGATGCTTATTCTTGCCGTAGACACAACAACTTTTGCTGGATCTGTGGCTCTTCTAGAGAACACAAAGCTCATTGCAGAAGTGAACATCGATTCTTCCAAAACATACTCTGAAAGGCTTCTTCGCGCTGTGGATTTTATTTTAAAGACAAACGGACTGGATATTAAAGAAATGGAGGGTTTCGCGTTGGCCGCAGGTCCCGGTTCTTTCACTGGAATCAGGATTGGATTGAGCACTGTGAAATCTTTTGCGTGTGCTTCCAGAAAGCCAATCGCAGCAATTTCGACTTTGCAGGCGTTGGCGTGGAAACTGAAACATCCCCAGAACCATCTCCTTTGCCCTCTCTTGGATGCAAAAAAAGGAGAAATCTTTGCTGCGCTCTTTGAATCGAAAGGAAGAAAATTAAAGGAGATTGTCCCTCAAGGGGCCTATGTGCCCGATCGTTTTTTTTCTCTTCTTCCATCGCACAGGGTCATTTCTTTTGTCGGAAATGGGGTGGATGTTTACAGGGATAGAATATTTGAATATTTCAAGGACAAGGCCAGATTTCCTTCTCGATCACCCTTCATCGCCTATGAAGTGGGACAACTCGGCTATGAGCTTTTAAAAAGGGGAAAAGGATTGAATTCCCAGGAAGTGAAGCCTTTTTATTTTCGTAAATCTCAAGCGGAGGAGAAAAATTAGTACAACCACCCTTCCTCAGAATGCTTTTTACTTGCGAAAAATGAAGGAGGAGGACCTTCCCTATATTTTGGAGATCGAAAGACAGTCTTTTCCCAATCCCTGGCACGAAATGACCTTTAAAGGAGAGATTTACAATCAACCGATATCCTTTCCCTTTGTTATTATTAGCAGGCTCCACAATAAAATCGCTGGCTATCTCGTTTTCTGGCGCATAGAAGAGGAAGTTCAGATCAATAATATTGCCGTTCATCCTGATTTTAGAAGGATGGGAGTTGCTGAGGCCGTCTTGAAGCAGGTGTTGTATCAAATCGAAAAGGAAGGGGCAAAGTTTGTAACCTTAGAGGTCAGGCCCTCAAATTTTGCGGCTCGCTCTTTATACCGTAAGTTAGGATTTGAGTTTTTAGGAATAAGAAAAAATTATTATCATACCCCCCGGGAACATGCCTTTGTTATGGGAAAACAATTGAGTCAGTAATTCACCTTAATTAGACATAATCCTTTAGCAAGTGCAGTAGGGCTCGCTAAAGAGCGCTTTTTTTGCCTGAAGATTTCTTCGATCTCATCTGGTGCAACTTTTCCTCTTCCGATTTCGAGGAGAGTGCCCACGATTGTCCGCACCATGTATCTTAGGAAACCGTTGGCCTCAACCGTGTAGATGATTTCATCGCCCTTTTTTTCTATCCGGGATAGCAGGATTTTCCTTACCGGATTGAGAAGCCTGTTTGAAGAGAAAGGAGTAAAATCGGCCTCTCTTTTAAAGAGAGACGCCGCCTTTTTCATCGAGTTCACGTTAAGCGGGGATGACCATTGAAGGACATACCTGTGGAGAAAGGGGCTGATGTTTGGAGAGCTAAATATCCGGTACTGATATATTTTTGATATAGCCATGTTTCTCGCGTGAAAATCCAGGGCAGCTTTTTCTACAGAAGTAATCTTGATATCTGGAGGAAGAAGGGAGTTCAATGCCTGGATGAGTTCTTCCTCCCTTAGACTGAGCGAGGCCTTGATATTAGCTACTTGTTCTTGGGCATGAACACCGGCATCTGTCCGTCCTGCCCCGATGACGGGGATTTTCTTTTGAGCGATTTTGGCAAGGGACTCTTCAATGAGCCCCTGGATTGTTTTTTTATTGGGCTGTTGTTGCCAGCCATGATAGTCAGTCCCGTCATAGCTGATGAGGAGTTTATAATTTTGCAACAATTTTTTATCCTGTCTCTCTACAACTATTTGTCATTTAAGGTCCGAAGGATCAAGGGAATAGAGAGGGCTCGATCAAGCCTTTGCATGCCAGTTCCACTGCCTCTTCTGCTGTTTCGGCCTTTTTCACACCTTCAATATCCCACGTTCCGACGCCAATGATTTTTTTTCCATAGATGCAGCTGTAAGCAATTTCTGTCAGAGTTCCGTATTGGCCATCGATGGCAATCAAGGCATCTGAGTTCATAGCGACGAGCGAATTCCGGCTGTATCCCAATCCTGTGGCAATGGCAATATCAATATAGGGGGTTGCATCTTGGGGGGAGTTCCCGGGAAGGATTACGATTGTCAAT
>CAZSPM010000177.1:0-5297 GCA_964608785.1 uncultured Eubacteriales bacterium | reverse complement strand
CTTTCTGGAAGAAAAAGGTTTTGACGAGCAGGAATTCGAATCAAAAATAAGCATCCCGGTTCTGATCGAAGAAGGTATCAGGCGCATGAAGTACAATTCTTCCATAGAGAAATTTATGGAGAAGAAGGTTCCTTTTCCCAAAAAGAAAGATTTCATATACAGGCTGACAAAAGAAGAGAAGGAAATGTTGGCACGGATTGACGGTAAAGCCCCGGTTGAAGAACTTCTGAGTTCCGTGGATATCAGTCCAGAGCTTTTCCGGACAAATCTCTATCTTTTTTATTGCTTGGATTTAATTGATTTCAATGGTGAAGAAAAGATTCCCGAAAAAGAGAAGGAGGCCGAAGAGGTTCCTCCTGAGGTGCAAGAACCCCGGGTAACAGAAATGCTGGAATTGAGTGAGAAACTTCCAGGCCTGGATTATTATCAGATCTTAGATGTTACACGCACAACTCCTCAAGAGGAGATAAAGAAAGTCTATTTTGAGCTGGCACGTAAATATCATCCTGATAGCTTCGACCGGAATCTTTCACCAGAAATAAAGAAGAAGATTGAGGATGTTTTTGATCACATCACAAAGGCCTATCAGACACTCAGTACTGAAGAAAAAAAGCGGGTGTACGAACCTAAGCCACCTTCAACTACAACAACGGATAAAAGAGATTGGGAAAAAAGGGCAGATATTAAGTTTCGGCAGGGTAAGACGCTATTCAACCGTTCAAGATTTGAAGAAGCTTTGATCCTTTTAGAAGAAGCGGTAAGATTAAATCCAAGAAAAGGGGCTTATTTTTTACTACTGGCCCTGGCCCAGTCGAAACTTAGCACATTTCGTAGAAAAGCCGAAGAGAACTTCTTAAAGGCCCAAGAAATGGAGCCCTGGGATCCTGAGAGCTATGTGGGATTAGGATTACTTTACAAACAAGAGGGACTTTTAATTAAAGCCAAAAGGATGTTTAAAAAAGCTCTGGAGATAGAGGAAACTCATTCAGTTGCACGCAAGGAATTGGCTCTGAGTAAAAAAGAAGGGAAAAAAGGACTCACAGGGATATTCTCTTTTAAACGCTCCGGTAAGAAGAAAAAATAGCTGTATTAACCTTTTCCCGTCAATTTTAAAAACTCTTTTTCATCCAAGGTTGGGACACCCAGTTTTTGAGCTTTCTGGAGTTTTGATCCAGGCGACTCCCCTACGATAACATAATGTGTGTTTCTGCTGACTGAAGATGTTACTGTTCCACCCATCTTCTCGATCATTTCTTTAGTTTCCTCTCTGGAAAGGCTGGAGAGTGCTCCAGTAAGGACAAAATTTTGTCCATCCAGGGGCCTCTCAGCTTCTCTTTCTACTGTTTTCAGAGAGAAATTTAGCCCGGCCTCCTTCAACCTCGATACTAGCTCCTTGTTTTCTGGCTGTTTGAAAAAGAAAACAACGCTCTCTGCGACCTTTGGCCCGACATCTTCAATTTGAGTGAGTTCTTCTTCAGAGGCCTTAGCTATAGCGTTTAGACTCATAAAATGATTAGCTAGAGCCTGAGCAGTGCGTTCTCCCACGTATCTTATTCCGATGGCATAAATCAGTCGAGTGACATCCCTTTTCTTTGTTTTTTCAATCTCATCCAATAGATTCTCGGAGCTCTTCGGTCCCATTCTTTCGAGTTCGACAAGGTCTTCATATTTCAGGGAATAAAGATCCGGGATTTTTTTAACCAAATTTTTCTCTAGAAGCTGGTCCACTAAAGACTCTCCCAGTCCCTCGATATTCATGGCACGGCGAGATGCAAAATGGAGAAGAGAGCCCTTTAATCGCGCCGGACAAGAGGGATTCATACAGCGGGAGATCGCTTCTCCTTCTGGCCTAAAAGCTTTGGAATGGCATTCCGGGCATTCGGATGGAAAGGAGAATGTTACTTCTCTTTTAGTTCCCCTAACTTTCATCACAGAGACAACTTTAGGAATAACATCTCCGCTTCGCTCAATGAGAACAGTGTCGCCCACTCTTATATCTTTTCTTTTGATTTCATCCTGGTTATGGAGGGTGGAACTGCTGATGGTGATTCCAGAGAGTCTCACGGGTTCCAGGACAGCCACAGGGGTCAAGGCGCCTGTTCTTCCCACCTGTATAATAATATCTTTAATCTTTGTGGTGGCCTGCCTTGCAGGGAATTTATAGGAAATGGACCACCGGGGAAACTTTGTTGTGCTCCCCAGAAGCCGTTGCTGTTCGGTGGAGTTAACTTTAATCACGACTCCGTCTACATCATAATCCAGACTATCTCTACGTTCATACCATTCTTTATAAAAAGAAATAGCTTCATCCAGGTCAGCACAAGAGCGAGAATTTGGATTTATCTTGAAACCCAGCTTTTTCAGTGCGTTGAGGTTCTCCCATTGACTCGGGCGTTCTTCGTCTTCAATAAAAATAGAATAGAGGACCACATCTAATTGGCGGGAGGCCACTTCTTTAGGGTCGAGAAGACGGAGAGAGCCGCTTGCAGCATTCCTAGGGTTGGCGAAAAGGGGCTCTCCCTTTTTCTCACGCTCTTGGTTTATTTCTCTAAAAGATTTAAAGGGAAGGTAAATCTCTCCTCTGACTTCAATCTTTTGTGGATTATCAATGACAAGAGGGAGACTGCGGATTGTCTTGACATTAGGGGTAACATCATCTCCTCTGAACCCATCTCCTCGGGTCACAGCCTGAAGGTATTTTCCATCCTGATAAATGATGGATATCCCCAAACCGTCAATTTTTAGTTCGGACACATAATCAATTTTTTTAGTGGGGATAATTTTTTTGATTCTCTCTTCGTATTCCCTGAGTTCCTCCTTGCTGTAGCAGTTATCCAGGCTGAGCATCGGAGTCCGATGCTCGACAGAAGCGAATCCCTCAAGTGGTTGCTCTCCTACCCTCTGGGTTGGAGATTCAGGGGTGATGAGTTCAGGGAATTGATTTTCAAGTTTTTCCAGCTCTTTAACCAGTGTGTCAAATTCATAATCAGAAATCTGAGGATCATTATCCACATAGTATTTTTTTTCATGGTACTTTATCTCTTTTCTGAGTTTTTGGATTTTTTGTGAAGCTTGTTTGAAAGAGAGGGATTTAGCCAATATCTTCCCCTGAGGTTAAAAAATTGATTGGATTTAATTAACCTGAATAATTCAGGCCAAAAATTAGCTAATACCGAGTCTTTTTTTGGTCCTTTCGATGAGTGCCTTGAATTTATCTAAGATGGCATTCTGTTCAGCTTCAAGCTTTGTGATAGCTACTTTCTCTGCTTCGATATTTGTTTGCAATTTCTCCATTTCTTTTTTTTCAGCATCGGTTAAGTCTTCTTCGTCTTTTTCTCCATATTTGCTGTTGAAAGTATTGATGAGCTCATCTAATTTTTTGCCTCTGTTCACAAGCTCATTGACTTTCTCGTTATATTTGAGGTTCTTATTGGCAACGAAGAAGAGATTTTCTGCCAATTCCATGGCTTTTTTGGAATGGGCTGGAGAGAGGAAGCTTGCTTCAAGAAGAAAGTCAATGGCTTCATTGGAAACTGAGGGGTCTCTCTTGGCTTTCCCAGCCAGAATAATTCCAATATTGTAGGCAATTTCTCCGCTCTTTTCTTTCATATAGGCTATCTTAAAGTTCTTCAGAGCTTCTTCTTTTTTTCCATTTCTGTACAGGGATTTGGCATAGAGTGCATAACTTCCAAAATCCTTGAGCACTGATGAACAAATTTTTAAAGCTTTTTCTGCTTCTCTGTAGAACTTAAAATCATAAAGGGATTTGCCTATCTTTTTCAGATTATTCACGATCTGGATATTTTTCAGGATGTTGTAAGAATTGATGTAGGAGTCAACAGCACTTTTGAGGTTTTTTGACTTTTCCAGGGCCAGCCCCTGCGTATAATAACCAGCTCCTAGAAGTTTATTCCAAGTAGCTGGAGTTGCTGCTGATCCATGATTGTTATCTTTATTGGATTTAGCGATTTGAATAGCATTCGATGAATAGCTTTTGGCCTTTTCCAAATTCTGACCCAGTTGACTGTAAATTCCTGAAACTGTGAGGTAAATTTTACATTTGTAGAGATCATCCAAACCGCCCAAAGCTATAGCCTTTTCGCCGTATGCTATGGTTTCTTTGGGTGTCTTCCCCGCATAATTCATGAAACAGAGCTCCGCGTTAACGTAGTTTTCGTATTGAGTTCCTTGGCCTGCGTATTTTGCTAGATAGTCTTTAAGGAGTTTGGCTCTTTGAGCAGCATCATTGGCTGTCATTGCCTTAATATAAGCTTGATTGGCTTCATTGTTTTGAGCAGGCAGGGAGGCGAATGCAAAGAGGAGTAGAATAGATGTTGTAAGAGCTGTTTTTCTCATTTCAGAACCTCTCATTGAATTTTTTGCATAATATCCTGCTAAAATCAAAATGTCAATATGATTTTGTATCAGAACATTTAACGTAATGTAATAGTGCTACTAATATGCTAGCAAAATATATGCCAAAATGAAAGGAAAAAGGGGTCGCGTCTCAACATTTGACATTTCCATTTATTGACGTGATGTGGCTTCCTCTTGAGAAGCCGTCTCTCTAAAGATTGAATCATTTCTAGAAAAAGAAAAACGATATGTCAAATGTTGAGACGCGACCCCATACTTTTTTACGAAAAAAAGTTGCCTGTTTCCCTTTCAATTATATAGAATGACAGCGTGGGTTATAAAAAGTCAGATTTTCCTCGGCTCTTCTTAGAAAAAGTGGGGAAGCCTCTGGAACAGTCCATATCACTCCGAGATTATTCAAATTTTAGAATCGGTGGAAGAGCAGATTTTTTTTTCGAAGCGACCTCTCCATCAGAACTTATAGCTTCTATTTCTTTCGCGCGTGAACAATCCATCCCATACTATATTATCGGAGGCGGCTACAATCTTTTGTTTGATGATGATGGATTTCGAGGTCTTATTGTAAAAAACCGGATTGAAGGCATAAAACGTAGAGGAGAAAAGACAGAAGTGGAAGTTTTTTCAGGGACACCTTTGAGCGATGTGCTTCAGTTTTTAGCAGAAAAAAGATTAAGTGGCTTTGAATTTTTGGTGGGGATACCTGGAACAATTGGCGGGGCTGTTTTCGGAAATGCTGGAGCGTTTGGTCAGAGCATTGGTGATTTTTTAAAGGAAGCCGAAATTCTTAATGAGAAATGTCAGAGAGTTAAGGTCAATAGAGATTATTTCGGATTCGAGTACCGTCATAGCCTGCTCAAGGAAAAACATAATGTTTTATTAGAGGTAATTTTTAAGCTTCAAGAAGGGAAGAGAGAAAAAAT
>CAZSPM010000176.1:0-5318 GCA_964608785.1 uncultured Eubacteriales bacterium | reverse complement strand
CCTGGGACCTACAATTCCTAAAAAATGTTTCCCTTTTTCAGAAATAATCTTCTCGTATAATTCTCTTTTTTTAGGGTATCTTTTAGCTTCATTTTTAGCCATTTCGTCTAATTCTAAAATGTCTTTTAGATCCTGCAACTTAACCTCCAATTTTGGTTCATGCATATGAGAAGCATAGCTTTTAACATACATTTTGTCAAATTATTAAACAAATTGATACACATTTTGTCAAATTATTAAACAAATTGAAGGTTTTCGATGAAAACCTAAGGAAAGGATAATAACTGGCACGCCCGAAAGGATTTGAACCCCCGACCTTTGGATTCAATATCAGATGCTCTATTTCACTGATCGATTTTTTCTCGTAATGAAGAAGCAGTAGCCGTAGAATTCGTGGTATTTCCTGAACATTTCGATTTCTAACCTGGCCTCGTGAATAACTTCCATAGCTACAGGATTTTCCTTCCGGACCGGTTCAAGGTCTCTTGCTCTTTTTTCCAGAGGCTCGTAGTAGGGCTCGGTCCAAGAGGTGTCTGGGATAACGAAGTGGCCGACCTCCTGGTAATCCAGATCCGCAATCACCTTCAGTTTCTGGTCGATGCTTCCGATATCCGGATATGCCTCCCAGAATTTGACCACCTCTTCAGGCGGATTGGGCTTTAGCCACACGGCCTCGGTGACAGCGACATATCCTCCCGGCTTGAGGAACCTCCTTACTTTTTCCAGTCCGTTCTTAAATCCCATCAGATAAATGGCACCCTCAGACCAGATCAGATCGAAACTCCCGTTGGCAAAATCCATCTTATTCATGTCTATTTGTATAGTCTCGATTCTATCTGCCATGCCCTGCTCAGCAGCCGCCTCCTTCACTCTGTTTATCATCTGGGGCATGAGGTCCAGCGCCACCACTACACCACCCGAGAGCCTGGCAAGCTCCAGGGTCTGGACTCCCGGTCCACAGCCGATGTCCAGAATCCTGGGCTCAGGAGGTATATCCTCAATCATGCCATATGCTTTTCTGGTGGAAGCATTGTCCCCAGGCCCTGCTCGAAGGAGGGACCCATAGAGCTCCATAAAATAATCCATCTTGTTCATTCTGCTTCTTTCTTCGTGACCTGATGAAAGATGGCACGCCCGGAGGGATTTGAACCCCCGACCTTTGGATTCGAAGTCCACCGCTCTATCCGCTGAGCTACGGGCGCACCCAAATTTCCAAGCAATATTATACCAGATTCTAGAAAGTTATTGGGATTTTACTAAAGGATGTAAAATGAATCCGATGCGTTATTGACTTCAGACTTTTTCTCTGTTATATGTCAAAAGGAAATTATTCCATCATTATATAGTTTATATTCTTTCAGTAAAAATAAGCACAACTTATTTTCATTCCAAAAAAGGAGCTATTTAATGGAAGAAAAAATCCAGTTGCCAGAATTGACCATTAAAACCCTCTCCAAGAAATCTACCATTACCGTCGTCGCAGGGAAAGCCAGAGTTTTAGCAACTCAGGATCCTGATTTTGTCAGGGCTGATATTGGCGAACTCTGTTCTCCTGGCCTATTCCCTCCCGGTTATAAAGAAAGTCTTGAGGAAACAGCTCGCTCAGTCTTAGCTGAAGGAAGGATTGGCTATACTGTCCCAGACGGTGACAACAAGCTTAAGAAGCTGATCTTCAAGCACTCCATCCCTGATGACCTCAGAGACATGATTTTGACGCAATTTCAAGAGGACGCCAGAAATCAGGGCATCGATTTTGAAAAATACAAGGAAGACAACATGCAGAAACATGTGGCTGTCACACACGGTGGGACGGGAGCTCTTGGGGCTTCGGTCGCTATGTTCATAACTAGCCAAAAAAACCTCATCCTCGTCAACCAGAGGACCTGGCAGAACCATAACCTGATTGTAGATATGCACGGCGGCATGATATGGCCAGTTCCGTTGATCAATGAAGAAGGGAAAGTGGCTGATCCTGAATCAATACTCAAGCTCTGCCATCCGGTTAGAGATAAGATCGCTGCTTTCCTTTTTACTTTGATCAATAATCCTGACGGCGCTGTTATCACTGATCCGGCTGAACAGGAAAAGCTAGAAACAATCATTCGAGAAATTGATGTCCCTATGATTTTGGATGTGGCGTACCATAAGCTGGTGTTTGATGGGAAAAAAGCCCAGTCTTTCTCACAGGATATCTTAAGCAAAACAGTCGTCTGCGGCACTTATTCTAAGACGAGACAGATACCAGGTGAGCGTCTTGGCTACATCTCATGCCTTGACCCCCGTTTGACTCGTTATGTCTACTTTTATAACCGGTCTCACAGCGGGTGCCCATCCGTAACATCCCAAAGGGCTTTGATCGCTCACTTCTTAAAATTTGAAACAGCCCCGGATGAAATAAAAGAGTACAAGGAAAAGCTGCTCAATGAAATTGAAACCAGGAGAAATATCCTCGTGGAAAAGGTAAAAGAAGAGCTAGGATGGGAGATGAAGAGCCCAGGCGGAGCCATCTATGCTGTAATTCCTCTACCGACTGAGCTCGTAAAGGAGTTCGGCGATGTGGATAAGTTCAGTATTGACCTGGTTGATCGAGGAAAGGTCAGCGCCATTTCTGGAACTGTTTTTGAATTCCGGGTCCGCCCAACAGATCACGGTTATGAGGTTTACACACCGGGTCCAACCGCCCCTGAAGTGAGCTATGTGCGTTTCTGCTATGGTTTCACTCCCACTGACCGGATCGAGTTAGCTGTAAAACATATCAAGAACTTCATTACGAATCCCTGAGAAGCAACGATGAACCTGGAAGTAAATAAGGATAAACTGATCCATTGGCTCCAAGAGCTCATTCGTATTCCAAGTATTACAGGAAAAGAAGAAGCCATTTCCAAATATGTGAAACAAGAACTCCAAAATTTGGGCTTTCAACCTCAGATCAAAGACAACAATGTCTTTTTCGAAGTCGGCGACGGTTCAAAATCGCTTCTCCTCAATGCTCATTTGGACACAGTTGATGTGGGTGGCGAATGGACGCATGATCCCTTTGGGGCTGTTTTGGAGAACGGGAAGATTTATGGCAGGGGAGCCAGCGATGATAAAGGGAATATTGCTGTAATGCTGGACATTGCACGGCTTGTAAAAGACAGGAATATTAACGGACGCCTGCTCTTCACCTTTACGACAGGTGAAGAATTCGGAGCCAAGCTGGAAACAAAAGGAAGCTACGTTCTTTCTCAGCTCTTAAGCGCCGAGAAGGCGCTGGTGTTGGAACCTCAGGTTGATATCGAAGAGAACAAGATCAACATTATTTATGGCTGCCGCGGCATCGAAAATATCCTCGTGCGCATAAAGGGGAAGGGCTCCCACACTGGCTATCCAGAGCGGGGAAAAAATGCCATTTCTAAGGCTGTAGAAGTCCTGGCCAAATTGGAAAACCTCAACTTCCACCGAGTGTTAGCCGCAGGCCAGGAAATTAAAACGATATGCATGCCTATCCGAATAAATGGAGGAGCGGAAATTTTCATTGTCCCTGATAAATGCGAGATCATGGTTCACTGCCGAACCGCGCCTGAAGACGAAATGATCGTTAATCAAGTGGAGAGCGTTTGTCAGGAAGTTTGCGGCAAAAATTTCGAAACAAAAAACCTTTACAGCGCCCCTGGTTATATCCAAGATCCAGATGATCCCATTGCGGATATTATTCGCCAGGAAGCCAAGCGTTTCAACTTCACCACTCAAAACAGGTTTGCCGGCGGCCGAATCGATGCTTCTATCTTCAAAGCGGTGGGCAACATTCCCTCTTTTTGCACGGGAGTCGGCAATCGCGACCAAATGCACTTAGTGGACGAATATATCACCGTTGAGGATTTCATCACCTGTTCAGAGATTCTCAAGAATATTGTCTTTGCCTACTTCAGCTAAGAAAGAGGAGGAAAAGATGTTTAAAGATATAGAGGAAGCACTTCGTTTCATCAAAGATAAAAAAATCGCTATGATTGACCTGAAAACTGCCGATCTGCCCGGCCGGTGGCGCCACATGGTCTACAAGAGCGGACATAACGATGAGAAGATTTTCAGCGAAGGGACAGGCACGAGCCTTACTTCTTATCCTGGCTTTAAAACCATGGAATGTGGAGATATGTCCATAAAGCCAGATCCGACAACTGGTTTCCTCGACCCCTTCGCAGATGTTCCCACACTCTGCTTTATCTGCGATGTCTACAACAATGACGGCACACCCTTTGAGCTCGATCCCCGTTACGTGGCGAAAAAAGCAGAAAACTATCTGGCAAAGTCAAATCTTGGCGGGCATAGCCTGTGGGGCCCTGAAGTGGAATTCTATCTATTTGATGAAGTCCGATACGGAACCGATATTCAGGGGGCCCGATACTGGGTGAATTCCTCCGAGTCCTATTGGAATACATGGCGGGAAGGGAGCAAAGGCTACAATCTGCCTTACACTAAAGGATCTCAGGCTGACCTACCCCGTGATCAGTTCAGCAATTTACGGACTCACTTCGTTCAATATTTGGAGGAAGTTGGCGTCCCGGTCAAATACCACCATCATGAATCAGGTTCACCGGGTCAGATGGAAATAGAAACCTACTTTGCTCCACTTGTTCAGAGTGGAGATAACGTTTTCAAGCTAAAATACGTAATCAAAAATGCAGCCGTAAAATTCGGCAAAACCGCCACTTTTATGCCGATGCCTCTTTTCTCTGAATCAACCAATGGTATGCATTACCATCAGTACATTACTGATGGGAAGAAATCTCTCTTTTACGACCCTAAAGGTTATGGCGGGCTGAATGAGGATGGCCTGTCTTATATCGGGGGTATCCTCTCGCATGTTCAAGCGGTTATTTCCTTAACGAATGGGAGCACCAATTCTTTCAGGCGGCTGGGGGGTTATCGGGCAGCACCGAACTATATCTTTTTCTCGGTAGGCAATCGCACGGCTGCTGTCCGCATTCCTGCCTATGCCATAAATGAAAAAGAAGCCCGAGTAGAGTTTCGCATGCCTGACGCGACTGGCAATCCTTACCTTTCTTTGGCGGCAATGCTCATGGCAGGATTAGATGGAATCGAAAAGAAGGTCGATCCGAGCGCTGAAGGATTCGGACCGTATGAAGAGAATTTCAATATTCAGGAAGTTGTGGATAAACACAAATTGCCCCATGCTCCTAATACTTTACAGGAAGCCTTAACTGCTCTTGAAAAGGATCATCGCTTTTTGACTAAAGACAGTGTCTTTCCTGAAGAATTGGTAAAAACTTGGATTAAAGTAAAGGAAGAGCTTGAGATCATGCCCTTGCAGAAACGCC
>CAZSPM010000175.1:0-5319 GCA_964608785.1 uncultured Eubacteriales bacterium | reverse complement strand
ACGAAGATTCAAGATGGTAAGATCCGCATCAGCTCCCACACATATTTTTCCCTTGTTTTCTAGCCCCAGAATGAGGGCTGGAGTGGTGGATATCATCTTGATGAATTTTTGGAGAGAAATAATATTTTTGCTTACGAGTTTATCCAGCAGGAGAGAGACCGCTGTTTCCAGGCCGTTTATACCAAAAGGAGCCATGTCAAATTCAACGTTTTTCTCATCAGGTGTGTGGGGAGCATGATCAGTGGCAAAGACATCAATCACTCCATCCTTTATTGCTTGGATTAAAGCCTGATTATCTTCCTTCCTTCTCAAGGGGGGATTAACCTTAAGATTTGTGTTGTAATTTTCCAGGCATGAATCGGCCAGAAAAAGATGGTGAGGAGTGACTTCAGCAGTGACTTTTATCTTTTTTTTCTTAGCTTCTTTGACAATATTCGTAGCTCCTTTAACACTCAGATGGGCGATATGTATTCTTGCATCGGCCTTTTCTGCCAGTATGATATCACGAGCTACCATTGTTTCCTCTGAAGAAGCCGGGATTCCTCTCATTCCGAACAGGTAGGAATAATACCCTTCATGCATAACACCTTCGCCGCTTAAGTTTTTATCCTCACAGTGGTCGATGATAAGTGTATCTAGCATTTTTGAATATTCCAGAGCCCGGCGCATGACTTCACTGCTTTCTAGAGGATGGCCATCGTCAGAGAAGGCAATAGCTCCTGCATCCACCAAGTCAGCCATATCTGTTAGTTCTTTGCCATTTTGTCCTTTGGTTATAGAGGCAATCGGAAAAATATTAACCAAGGCTTTTTTCTTTGCCTCTGATAAGATATATTCAGTTACCCCTTGATTATCATTGACAGGGGAAGTATTCGGCATACAAGCGAGAGATGTGAAGCCTCCCTTTGCCGCAGCGAGAGAACCTGTAGTTATGGTTTCTTTTTCTTCCTGGCCCGGTTCTCTTAGATGGACATGCATATCGATAAATCCCGGGGCGATGACAAATCTTGAGGCATCGATCGTTTTTGGTTCCTCAATATCGATTTTTTCCTTAATTTCGATAATTTTTCCTTTCTCTATTAAGATGTCCAGCGTTTCATCTGTCCTGGAAGAAGGATCGATCACTCTCCCATTCTTAATCAATAGATTCACGCTCTTTTCCTCCTAACAAAAGGTAGAGAACCGCCATCCTTATAGCAATCCCATTTTCCACCTGTTTAAGGATGACTGATTTCACAGAGTCAGCCATGTCAGTTGAGATTTCAACACCCCTGTTTATGGGGCCTGGATGCATGATAATGGCATTCTTTCTTGCGCGGCGGAATCGCTCTGCAGTCAAGCTGTAAAGATTTCTGTATTCTCGAATGGACGGGAAGAAATTACCTCCCTGTCTTTCCAGCTGAATCCTTAGCATCATGATAACATCTGCCCCTTCTATGGCTCTCTCAAGGTTGAAGTCTATTTCTACGCCGAATTTTTTGAATTCTACCGGAAGAAGAGACGGGGGGGCAACGAGGACGACTTTCGCTCCAAGCTTTCGCAGGAGGAATATGTTTGATCGTGCAACTCGACTGTGTAGAATATCACCGACTATAAGGATTTTAAGACCTTCAAGGTTCTTTTTTTCTTGTATTATGGTGAATGCATCGAGAAGTGCCTGTGTCGGGTGTTCATGGGCTCCGTCTCCTGCGTTTATGACGTGGGATTGGCAGAAGGTTGTGGCAAATCGAGGAGCGCCTGAGGACGAGTGTCTGATAATGATGGCGTCTGGATTCATAGCCTCTAGGTTTAAGATGGTATCTTTGAAAGTTTCTCCTTTAACCACGCTACTGGTCTGATGGCTAAAATTGACAATGTCTGCGCTCAACCGCTTGGCAGCCAGCTCAAAAGAACTCAAGGTTCGAGTGCTTGGTTCAAAGAAGAGGTTGATGATCGTTTTTCCTCTTAAGGTAGGGACTTTTTTCACCTCTCTGGTCGAAATTTCATAGAATGACTCGGCTGTATCCAACACTGTCTTTATCTCAGAAGGAGAGAGATTCTGGATTCCGAGAAGGTGCTTATGCTTGAAAGACAAGGCTTTTCCTCTATTTTATTCCGGCAGGCTCTGTGATCAGAACTTCATCGCTTTTATCGATCTCTTTTAGACAGACCTGAACGATTTCACGCTTTGAAGTTGGTAGAAATTTTCCGGCATAATCGGCTCTGATAGGCAACTCTCTATGACCACGATCAATAAGAACCAAAAGCTGGATTGTCTTTGGTCGTCCCAGATCAATCAGACTATCCATTGCTGCTCTTATCGTCCTTCCAGTGAAAAGAACATCATCGACGAGAAGGACATCTTTTTTCGCCACTGGAAATTTTATTTCTGTCTTTTTGACCATGTGCTGGGCCTCTAATTCGGAGAAATCATCCCTGTAGAGTGTTATATCCAAGACTCCAACAGGAATGTCTATCCTTTCTAAGTCTTTAATCAATTTTGATATTCTTTTTCCCAGGTAAATCCCTCGTGTTCTTATTCCGACGATGACTAAGCTTTTGAGGTTTCGGTTGCGTTCGATGATTTCCGTGGTCATCCTTTGGATAGCTCTTTTTATTTTGCGAGCATCCATAACTCTGGCTTTAATTTTTTCTTCCATAAGGTTACTCCTGATTTGAGAAGGAACTTTGTTCCTTCTTAATGGAACAGCTCATAGTTCTTTAAGAAAATGCAATAATAGAGGAAAAAAGTCAAGTAAAAGGGAAGGCCTTTGGAGATGGCTTTGCTCTCGAAAAGATTTTTAACGCCATTTAATTTCCATCCTTTTCATCGGTTATGCGAAGGGCAGTGGATGAAAAAACCGTTTGAAGGCTGAGCGGGCATGGAGAGATCTGACTTTGAAATTGGTTCCAACGGGGTCAGGCTTTCATAAGTTTTATAGTTTATTTGGAAATAGAGAAAAATTTCAAATAATAATCAATTATAAAACTTATGAAAGCCTGACCCCAAGCACCCCAAGCAGCTTTTGACTCGCTGGGGCAAAAGTTGCGTGTTTTCTGAATCCACTGGCCTGAGCTTTCTCAAACATACTCGCCGGTCTATTTCATCGACTTCCCTCGAAGATCCGAATTTAGAGGCTAAATCTTTTGAGGTCGCTTCCCCCATTCCCAAAGACCTTTAGGGGGAAAGGAAAAATGTAGAAATAATAGCCTGTCCCTTTTTATTTCAAATCGAAATAAACTTTTGCTACTTCTAAGTCTTTTTTGATTTGGGCAGAAAGCTCTTCTGGTGTTGAGAATTTTATCTCATCCCTGATTTTTTTCAAAAAATTGACCTTTATTTTCTCTCCGTAGAGGTTTTTGTCGAAGTTAATGATATAGGATTCTATGTTTGCTTCGTGTTGGTCGAAGGTTGGATTGATCCCCACATTGGTGAGAGAGGGAAAGGTTTTTGCATTTATGGTGACCGATGTAATAAAGACTCCTGAGGGCACGATCTCGTTATTTGTTTGAATATTGGCGGTCGGAAAACCGATGGATTTTCCTCTGGATTTTCCCTTTATCACTTTTCCTTCTATTTCGTAAAATCTACCCAATAAAAGAGCCGCCTTTTCTATTTTTCCTTCCTGGAGAAGACTTCGAATAATACTGCTGCTCACTATCATGTTTTCCTTTGTAACTGAGGGGATGGAAAAAACCTGGAAACCATATCTTGAGGCCGCGCGATTGAGGAGGGGAATGTCTCCCTCTCGATTTTTACCAAAGTGGAAGTTTTCTCCGACAATTACTGCTGTTGCTCTGAGAATATTTACCACAATTTTTTGGATAAACTCTTGGCTAGAAAGGCTTGAAAATTTTTCATCAAAAGATGCGACTAAAACTGTTTGGATTCCCAATTTTTTAATCTCTTTCAGTCTTTGATCGAGAGTCTGGAGCATTTTTATACGGGTCCCCCCAAGAATTTTTTCTGGGTGTGGAGAAAAAGTGAGAACAAGGGAGATAAGGTCAAGCTCTTTGGATTTTTTAGTTAGAAATTTCAGTATCTTTTGATGCCCCAGGTGGATGCCGTCAAAATTTCCTATGGCAATAACTGTATTCCCGGGTAAGGAAGGAAGCTTTTCAATTCCGCGTATGATTTTCATAAACTCACAATTTGATAACCTTTGCCTTTTCCATGTAAGTCATCTTGAGCTGCTGGAGGCAAGCGCTTAAAAATTTTTTCTCCTCTGGCTTCAAATTTCCTTCGGTCCTCTCCCGTAAAAGGTCAAGGAGATCAATCAGCCTTTTGGCTAAATCCAAGTCTTCTGCCTCTTTATCAGTGAATGGGTCTTTTGCCAGGCCCAGCTTTATTATGGCCTGGGTATAAAAAGGGAGCACCAGAGAACTGAAGTCAAGCGGAGGTATGATTTTCTCTTTTTCTTCAAGTTTTTCTTTTTTTGTTGGCTTCTTTGTTTCCTTTTCTTTATTTTTTTCTTTTTCTGTCATGTTTAATCCCGTTTAGAATAAAATTTAAGATACAATAAAATTGAGATTTCTTTTGACTCGAAATATCTTTGTCTGATTGGAAAAAAATATTACAATAATCTCGGGAGTAATTCAAGGGAGAAGAAAAATGAATAAAGCGGATAACGCCGGAAAAAAATTTGATCAGTTGGTTGAAATTTTGGATACACTGCGAGGCGAGAAGGGATGCCCTTGGGATAGGAAACAGGATGAGAAATCAATATCTAATTATTTTTTAGAAGAAGTCTACGAAGCCATTGAAGCCTTAACATCAAAGGACGCGAGATCTCTGGCTGAAGAGCTGGGCGATGTGTTGATGGAGGTAGTTTTTTTAGCCAGAATTTATAAAGAGAAAGAACAATTTACTATATCTGATGTTATAGAAGGGATTAATCAGAAGATGATTCGGCGTCATCCCCATGTGTTTGGACATAAGCCTATTAAAACTCCAGAAAGGGTTTTTGATGAATGGCAACGGCAAAAAAAAGACGAGAAAGAAAGGCAGTCTCTTCTAGATGGCGTGTCCAATTCCTCTCCATCCCTTCTTGCTGCTTTTCAAATCGGCCTTTGCGTTTCCTCTTGTGGATTTGACTGGAAGCAACCTCAGGAAGCCCTTCAAAAAGTGAAAGAGGAAGTCTCCGAGCTAGAGAGAGCATTGGAGGCGAAAAAAGAAGAGGAAATATTCCAGGAGCTAGGTGATATTTTCTTTTCAATGGCCAATGTCTCTCGTCTTCTCGGAGTAAATCCTGAGATTGCCCTCAGGAATTCAAATAAAAAGTTTATCAGAAGGTTTAAATTCATCGAAGAGAAATTGAAAGAAAAAGGAAAAGAACTGGG
>CAZSPM010000174.1:0-5332 GCA_964608785.1 uncultured Eubacteriales bacterium | reverse complement strand
CGAAAAATGGTGTGTGATGCGAGTAGCTCATCTTTACAGCCGAGTTGAGCATAGCGGATAATTTGATTGGGCAGAATGTCCATTTGAGAAACGGCCGGACAGCCTGCAGAGCACTTGCCGCACTGGTAGCAGGCAAGGAGATTCTGGCCGCTTAATTCTTGCACTTTAGCAACAAAAGGATCTTTAATTTTCTTCTGTGAGATATTGATTCTCATAGCAATCAGCTCTCCCGATGCAAGAATCTAGTTATCCTCTAATCAATATAGGATTAATAAGGAAATGAATTACCTTACAGTAAACCATAATTCAGAATTTCTGTCAAGATAAATTACCATAAATTACCAGAAAGTGAGCGTTTTTTTCCGTTGTGTCTACTTTTATTTAAGATGGATGGGGGACACTCCGTGACAGGACCCATACTAGAAAAATATAGCACAACGGAAAAAAAGATGCGTTCTGCTATAGATTTAAAATTTCCTCCACCCAGCTAGCAGGAAAAGGAAGCAAAAAGAGTTAATCAGGATAAGGTACTTCGAAAGCAGCGGCAGTCCCACTAGAGGAATGAGAATCGAAGAAGTAGCCAGTGCCCCGAGGAAGGAGCCCAACAGGTCCAAGCCATAGCCCAAGCCATAGTTTTTCCTTTCTTTCAGGAAGAGATGATTTGAAACGATAAAAAGATCTCCTCCTAGAAAACCAAGAATAAGAAGAAAGGCAAAGAAGGCAATCTCAGAGGGATGCACTTTCAATAAAAGATGAAAGAGAGAAAGGATGATGATGAAGCCGAGCTGGATGAAGAGAAGTTGGTGAAAGTCAAATTTTTTTCTTCTTTTTCCTCGATAAGAACCCAGAGCCAGACCCGCCATAAAAGAAGCAAGGAGCAGAGCGATTCTCTGGTAAAGATAGCCATAGAGAGATTGGAAAGCAATTATGACAATTATTTCTGCTACGATCGAGGTAAAACCCATCACTGCCAGGGGAATCAGATAGAACGTTGACTTTTTTCTTCCCAACCACAACACGATAAGCAAAGAAAGAAAAAGAATTAGAGGAACGTCCAGGAGCCAGAATGAGTGAATTTTAGAGAAGAAAGAAAATAGATTCCTTTCCAGGCCCTTAAATTGGGTGCTCCATAAAACGGAATTATAGAAATAGCTAATAGGGGAGAAATCTAGGTTTATCTTTTTCTCTCCAGTTGACACTTTTTCCTTCAACAGGTCGACTCTAAGCGGATTAAGCCTGGCGAAAAGCAGATGAGGAGTTATATATCTCGTCTGGAGATTTAAATTTTCAATTTTTTGGCTGAGCTCCTCGTTTTTTATAGATACAGGCAGAGCGGAAGCGAGAAAAATGTTTGAGTCCCCAGGTACAACCTCGATAAAAGGAAATACTTCTTTGAGTGTATGATACAACGAGGTTAAGAAGCCCTGGAGTTCAATGCTGATATAGTTTTCTGCAGATGGAACCCGGAAGGAGAACACGCCGCGAGCAGTAAGTCTTTCTTTGACGTCAAGGAAAAATTCTCTGGTATAAAAGCGATTGATCTGGGCTGTGGCCGGTTCGGGAAGGTTTAGGATTATAATGTCATATTTTTTCTGGCTTTTGCGGAGGAATGCTCTTCCGTCTTGATAGAATATGTGGATTCTTCTATTTTTCAATAATCGTTGCTCTTCCTCAGGCAGGAATTGGAGGGAGAATCGAATAATTTCAGGATCGAGTTCTGCATAATCCACTTCCACTCGGGGGTATTTCAGGATTTGCTTCAGGCTTCCGCCAGCTCCTCCGCCTACCAGCAGAACCTTTTCTGCGTTGGGATTTTGGAGAAGAGCAAAATGGACGGATTCCTCAGAGGTTGGTAAATCAGGGTAGGAATAGACTAGAAGGCTGTTGTTGTAAAGAGAAATCTGTTCCTCAGTTTTTATAAGCTGGAGTTTTCCGTAAGGGCTGTCTTTGCTCTTAATGAGATCAAAAGGTTTCCAGTAGAGTTTTTGACTGGGGAAGTCAAAGAAACAGAAAGCTCCAAGCAGTATGAAGAGGGAAATCACGAAGAGTAGCTGTTTCCGTTTTCCTAAGGATAAGAAGATTAAAATAGAAACCGACGCTCCGACAATCGATGCTCCCTGCCAGTTGGAAAAAAAGGGAATCAAGAAGAAATAGACAACGAGTCCTGCTGCGGCAGCCCCAGAGGATTCAAGGAAGTAAACCCGCGAAAGATTTCCTTTTTGAAACTGTGTGTTGAAAACAAAAAGCATACCCAGTGGGGAACTGATTAAGAAGGATAGAGCAATGGAGAAGATGAGCATTGGAATGATTCCGGTGACCTCACCAGGAAGGACCTTCAGAAAATACCGTGAAAACCTGAGTCCGATAAGGCATAAAGGAAAAAAGAGGACTACTGCATAATAGACAAGCGGCAATCTTGAGAGATTAAATTTTAATTTGGAGACAGAGATGCTTCCCACCCCACCCCACAGAAGCCAGGCAGCCAAAATAAGGCCAAAGGTGATTTCGTTTCCATAGAAGTGGACAGAGAATTCTCTCAACAAAAAAATCTGAAAAGAGAGGGCGATAAAGCCCAAAAGAAATGGGGAGAGATAATATTTCAACTCCAGATTCCTGGAATGGATGTATTACAGAACTTGCATCTCCCTCCCTGGATTTCAATTTTACCTATCTCGTAGCCTCTTCTGGGTATGATGATGTTTTTGCAGTTGGGGCAAAAAGTGTTTTCAGCTTTGTGGCCCCAGACGTTGCCAATGTAGACATAATTCAGTCCTTCTTCAAGAGCTATGTTCCGTGCTCTTTCTAAAGTGGATACAGGGGTTTGTGGAAGGTTTTTTAAAAGATACATGGGTTGAAAACGGGAAAAATGGATTGGTACATCAGGTCCGATTTCCTTCATGATCCACTGGGCCAGGCTTTGGATTTCTTTTGGGCTATCGTTCAAAGTGGGTATGACCAGATAGACCAGTTCCAGCCAGGCACGGTTTTTATGGACAATTTTTATGGCTTCCAGCACAGGCTGTAATTCGCCTTTGACAAAAGATGCATAAAAATCTTGGGAGAAAGCCTTTAAATCTATCTTTATCGCATCGACAACTTTTGTCAGTTCTTCAAGCGGTTCAGGATTGATGTGGCCTCCAGTGATGACAACATTCTTGATACCTTTTTTCCTGGCTTCGAGGGAAGTGTCATGCATATATTCATAGAAGACGACTGGTTCGGAGTATGTATAAGCAATGATCGGGCTCCTGTTTCTCTGGGCATATTCCACGACGGTGCGGGGAGGAAAATCGAAGTGTTGGATCTGTTCAGGCCTCACCTGGGATATTTCCCAGTTCTGGCAGAATTTGCAATTCACGTTACACCCAGCGGTAGCGATCGATAGGGCACTGCTTTTGGGAAGAAAATGAAATAAGGGCTTTTTTTCTATTGGGTCGATGTGAGCAGTGCAGGCTTTCCCATAGACCAGGGTATAGTATATGCCACCCATGTTTTCTTTGACACCACAATAACCTCTTTCTTTGTCTCCCAGTTTGCAGAAACGGGGGCAAAGGACACATTCTATTTCTCTATCCGGATGTTTTTTGTAGTAGCGGGCTTCAACTTTCGATAGATTGGCTTTTCCGCTGAATGTACAGATGTCCATGATTAGCAGAGGAGTTTGATTGGCCAATCCGGTTGTTGCCAGAAAGCTGGCGTTTCCTGCTGTCCTAATAAACTCACGCCTTTTCATCTTTTTTCAATTATAAAACGGTTTGAAGGGCAGAATAAATCTTTTAAAGCAAATTTTTTCACGTGATGAAAAAAAGGTTTTTGGGAATGGATGAAGCGACCTTTGAAGATTTAGCCTTCGGATTTCGGACTTCGAGGGAAGTCGACAAAGTCGACCTGCGAGTATGTTTGAGCGTAGCGAGTTACGCAGCAGCCGAGAAGGCTGAAAGGAGAATGGCGTTAAAAATCTGAACGGGAGCGAAGTCGTTCTCAAAAACCTGTATTCAGTTTTTTCGTCTTCATGGAAAAAAAGATACTTGCCAAATCTATTCATACTTCTTCTTCTAATATTTGAATATTATCGAGATTTGCTTTTCCTAATCCCATTTTTTCAGCTGTTCTTAAATAGACCGGTTCTCTATTTTCTTCCTTCAGGGAAGAAAGACCTTTCTCAGATCTAAATTTTTCGATGAGTTGCCAGCCCACAAAATCCGCTGCCACTGGGTCAAGGCTGAAAATGAGGGCTTCATATTTCTTGCTCCATCGGGAATGGAAAGATGGACCTCGGTGATATTGAACAATGAGGCCGTCCAGTATAGAGAGTTTATGCTTCCTTTTGATGTATTTTGTCTCAAAAAGCTCAGCTATAAATGGATTGCAATTGGAGTCATGATATTTATTGGGATTATGAATGGCCCCAAAGTAGTTTTTCATTCCGGCAGTCACTCCAGCCACGCCGTGGTCTTTCAGAACGGCGAGACTGATAGAGGCCGTTATCATATCGGATTGAATTATGGAGAAAAGACTTCCGATATTCAAGTGGGAGACGAGTTCAGTACTGTAACCAATGCCATCCGTATCAGTGCCGAACACCTTGAAATCACTCCGATTGAGGCTCAGGCGGTATCCCGCATCCTTCAATTCTCGGTTTGTTCGGTCCCAAATAGTTATGTTACCTTGAGGAATTCCGTTTTTTTCGAGCAATTTGGCTAGAGTAAGGGATACATCCGGAGGGGAGCACAATTTTCTCCCTGCAATGGTATTGATTTTTATGCCCACTCTATCTTTTTTTTTAAAAAGATGGCGAAGAGCTTCCATCGGATTCTGTTGACCTGCCAGAATTTGAATACCTCGGTTGTACATATGAGCCAGTTTTTTTTGATGGATATCTCCCCGCTGTGGAAGGATTCCTTTTCCTCGGATAACAACGACTTTTGATCGGGCCATCTTGTTTAAAATTACTCCTCTTTAATAATGATGTCAACTTCAGGATACTCAAGGGGCGGTTCTGTTTTTCTAGAGTTTAAATTTATCGATTCTCTTCCATTGTGTGTAGGCATTACAGGAAAATATTCAGGAATGTCTTCGCTCCAGTCAGATTTTTAACGCCATTCCCTCATCAAACTTCTCGGCCCTGTGGAACTCCGCCTGTTTATCCGTTTTCACGCCCAGATATCTCAGTTATTCTCAGGTCAGTCTGATGGATTATATCGTGCTCAAACAGTCCTCGGGCCCGACTCCATCGGATTCCCTCGAAGTACGACTCGGGAAGGCTAAATCTTCCGATGTCGCTTTAACCATTCCTGAATATTTTCTTTTGATGGCTCTATGCGTGTATTAC
>CAZSPM010000173.1:0-5366 GCA_964608785.1 uncultured Eubacteriales bacterium | reverse complement strand
TCTTCTCCAAGTCTTTAGAACGAAAATCATAGAGGGTATTTTCTTCAAGATACCGTTCTTTTTCTAGTTTGGTGCCAAGGTTTGAGATTTTTTCACTGATAGCACCTATATCGTAAATCCTAATTTTTACTTCGATCTCGAGCATTTCTATTATTTTAGGCTGGAATAATCCAGGCTAAGAATATGAGGCCTGAGGGATCGGGTCGCACAGCAACTTTTGTGTTTTCGGCTTTTCGTTTATCTTATTTTCTTCGTTTTAAAACAAAATCTGGGAGTAAAGCTAAGCTGTGTCGATGTGCGGATTCAGGGAATTGAGCTATAATTTTTTTTGTTTTGAGAGAAAATTCTTCTGCTTTTTTGTATGTGTAGTCCAGCGCTCCGTTGGATTTGACAATATCGAGGATTTGTTCACGAGCACGCTGTTTGACTTTTTTTTGTTTCAAAAGCTCTGCAATATGCCTTCGATTGGTCTTGCCGTCGTTGTTCAGGGTGTATATTAGAGGCAGGGTTATCCGGCCTTCGCTTAAATCAGAGAGAATTGGCTTTCCCAAAGTTTTTTCATCTCCTGTAAAGTCGAGCAAATCATCAATAATCTGAAAAGCGATTCCTAGATTCCTGCCGTATTCTTTTAGAATATTTTCCTCTCTTTTTTTCGCTTTACCAAGAACTCCCCCTAATTGGCAGGCAGCAGAAAACAGAGAGGCAGTCTTCTTATCAATGATATCCAGGTAGTCCTTTTCGGCAACATTTAAATTTCCACTCAAGTAATATTCGTTCAATTCGCCTTCGATCATTTGAGCAGAAGTGTCTGTTAGAATTTGGATGACCTGAGGATAGCTACTCTGGAGAGCGAGACCTATGGTTTTTATATAAAGATAGTCACCTAAAAGGACCGTTATGTTCGGCCCCCATTTTGTATGGACAGATTCCCTCCCTCTCCTGTATTCTGAATGATCGATGATATCATCATGGATGAGGCTTGCCGTGTGGATAGTCTCAACAAGGGCAGATACGTAAATGTGCTCTTTCCCTTTATAGCTCAGTAACTTGGAGCAGAGAACAAGGAGGGCGGGTCTTATCCTTTTTCCGCTTTTTTTAAAAAGATAGGTGCTTATTTCAGCTATGAGTTTATTGGAAGAACGGGAGAAAAGCCTAAGCTCCTTCTCGACTTCATTCAGATCTTTCTGTATATCAGTATATATGTTTTTTAAGCTTTGGCTTTTTTTCACGTAATCCATTACCATTACGGCACTTATCTTAACATCTCAAGTCGTTTATTTCAAACTTAAAAAGGGATTCAAAGTTTTTAGAGGTTGTTAAACAAAGCCTGTCCAAAGAAACATTCTTTAGTTCAGCTAGAATTTTTGCTGTTTCGATGATATAGGCCGGTTCATTCCTTTTTTTTATTCCCCGATATGGAGCTGGAACAAGGTAGGGAGAGTCTGTTTCAAGCAGGAGCCTGTCCAGAGGAACTTTTTTGGCCACCTCTCTCATGGGCTGGGCATTGGGAAAGGTTAAAATCCCAGAAAAGGAGATGAAGAAATCATGATCCATCATTCTCTTTGCCAATTCCCAGTCTTCAGAGAAACAATGGAGGATCACCCCTTTAGTGAAGTTTTCTTCTTCAACGGCCTGGACAATTTCTGTTCCAGATTTTCGGCTGTGAACCACAACCGGAAGGTTAAGTTTTTGGGCAATATTGAGTTGATATCGGAAGGCTTTAATCTGTATTTGAGGCGAGGAAAAGTTATAGTGGAAATCAAGCCCTGTTTCGCCCACAGCATGAATCTTTTTGGCGACTGCAAGCTCTTCTATTACTTGGATATGATCTGAGTTGAAGTTTTTTGCCTGATGGGGGTGAACGCCCGCAGCGGCAATGAGGCTTTTGTATGTATTAGTCAAGTCAAGGGTGTTTTGGAGGCTTTTAGCGTTTGTGATGTCTGCAGGACAAAGGATGGCTTTGATTCCTCTGTCAAATGCCATCTCAACAACTTGATTTCTGTCTTCATCAAATTCCTTCATATCCAGGTGAGCATGGGAATCCACAAGAACCAGATTTTGGCTTTTATTCATTTCAGATTATTAATTTGGGGTCAGGTCTTGTTTTTTGCTTTTTTAAATTTATTTCCTTAAAGAAACACTTCTCCTTATCATTATTTTCTCTGAGCCCTTCATAAAACTCGTAACATATTTAATATCAACAAGTTACAGAAGGGCTAAAATCCAGATTTCCTCCTGCTTTTAACCTTTTTATAATCAGATAGTTACAAAGCATGTTTTCTCATAATCCTTGCCTTTTTGCCCATAATTAATCCCTCAAAAGGGGGGTGGAGGGCAAAAAATCCTTCATTTCCTACACCTTACAGTTTTGTGAAATCCTCTCTTTTCATCACTCCAAATATTAATTTATCTCAGTGATTCAAAAATAATTAGTTCATATTCAAATTTGCCCTCCTCCCCCTTCTCTCCTCTCTTGGTCTTTACTATCATTGCTAATGAATCTTGCGACCTTCACAAAACTTCTCAACCTGGGAGGTGGGCTATGGACCAGCAATCTTTACTCCTTACCCTTGAATCACTCCTCGATGTCAACCCTCTCGAAAATTATAAACTCCTCTTCAGCAACCTCGGTGCGTCTCATCTCGACTCCTGCCCTTCCACAGGCCGAAAGCCTTTCCCCCGAGAAAGCCTCTTGCGAGCTATTATCTTTAAAAATCTCAAAGGACTTCCTACCTTGACTGAGCTTGTTACCGAGCTAAAAGATAATCCCTCGGCTACAATCCGCTGCGGCTTTAACATCCTACGCCCTCTGCCAAGTGTGGAAAGATTTTCCGTCTTCCTCAAAAACACTCACAATAAAGAGCTGCAAAAAATCCGCCTCCAACTCATCCACAACCTCATCGACCTCGGTGTCATTACTGGAGAATATCTCTCGATCGATTCCTGCCCTATCCCTGCTCGTGTTAAAGAAAACAATCTCAAAACCAATGTCAAAAACCGCTTCTCAAAAACACATATTCCTAAAGGCTCTCCTGATGCACGGCTCGGTATCATGATTATCTTCCCGAAACAGAATCAAAAACAAATCCTCTACTTCTGGGGCTTCAGAGATCATGTCGTAATCGACGCCAAAGAAGAACTCCCCATCTGGCACATCACCAAACCAGCCAATGTCCACGAATCTGTTATGTTCCTTCCTATCTTCAAGCTCATCCAGAATGAATTCCAGTTCTCGATCAAGGCTGTCATAGCCGATGCGGCCTACGATACCAGCCCTATCCTTAAATATGTTGTCAAAGATCTAAAGGCAAAGCCTCGTATATCCCAAAACCCTCGGAATACTCAAAATCCCTCGAATATCCAGTTCTCAAAAGCCTGAAACCCCATCTGCCAAGCTCAACTCGAAATGCTCGCCCGTGGCTCATTCTATGACAAAAAACAAGATCGATGGAGACGCAAATGGGTCTGCCCTCTCCACCATTCAAAAAAACTTGCCCGGCAATATCTCCCCTGCCCTGCCTTCCATCCAAAGTTCCTCTCCCAAAAGGGCTGCTATGTCTACATCCGTATCGATCAAGATATTAGAAACTTAATCGACTACGGCTCTACCTCCTTTAAAACTGACTCTAAGCTTCGCTCCGGATCAGAACGAGTCTTCTCCCGACTCCTGAGTATCTGTATGCAAAATCCTCCTGTCATCAGCTTCAATGCCATCTCAAATTACGTCACCATTGCACACATCTCTGTTTTGCTCTTCGCACTCACTGCAGCTAAAAACGATATGAAAGACAAGATCCGCTTTATCAAATCTTTCCTGCCTAACTTCATATCCTAATATGATGAGTTTCGTGAAGCCCTATTATTTTCTCTCTCTGATAGCACTTTTAGATTGAATGCTCAAGTGTAGCTCCTCGACTACGAATTAGCCGAATAAAGGAAGAAATGTCAAAAACCAAAAAACAAGACCTGACCCCAAAATTATTACTACTCTAATATTTTCTTTTTCAGATGCCGGAGAGGGAGGGCTCCATGACGGAGAAGTTTTGTGAAAAATTCCTTCGGGCTATAGGAATCGCCTTTTAGATTTTTATATTCTTTTTCCATATTGAGAATTTCCTGGTAGCCCACGTAAGTATAAGCACAATGGCCGGGATTTAGTATAATCTCGTTCCATTTTCTTTCTGCCTCAGTCTTAGATTGAAAACCCCGTGCTGTCATATAGGAGACTGCTTGTTCTTTAGTCATGGTGCCTTGATGGATGTTGAGTTCGAGCTGGAAATCGAGGACAGCTCTAAGGAGTAATTTGAGCTGATTCAAACGCAGCTTCAAATCGTAATTTCCGAAACCAGACTTAATCAGCATCTCTTCGAGGGAGACAGACCATCCTTTGATCAAAGCCATATTGGGATAGAGGTTCCTTACAATAGATGCGTATTGGCGGGTGTAGTATAAGGGAACAAAATGACCAGGATAAATTTTGCGCACAGTCCAGAAATAGAGAAGGAAGCTATTGTATTCTTCAAGAAAAGATTGAGTTGCTTCCTCTCCCCAGTCTTCAGGTATGGGAGCTATTTGGACGGAGTACGTTCCTGAAGATTCATAGATTCCAGGTGCGGCGATTCGTACCCAGGTTATGCCCTGGGATTCAGGAGGCATGGATTCAATGGTGATGTCTTCTTCCGGCAGTTCGACAAGTGGATTATCAGTGAGATAACTCTTAATTTCTCCTGCAACTGTTTTAACCTTGTTTATAAACTCATCTTTTGTCGTATGTTCTCCTTTTATCTTATCCAGAATACCTTTAATGGCTATGTTTCGGAATTCCTCTTCACCCCGTTGGTTTGTGAGCTGTTCCATGCTGAGGTTTGGATACATAATTCTGAAATAAGGAAGGCAGACGATTGCCATTTCTCTTCTGATATTTTTGTAATCAGCCTCGGCTTGGGCAATGAGCTCCTGGATAGGAATGGTGTTTTGCATTTTAAGGTGGAGAAGCCTTAGGTGCGCTTGAGGCCCAAGACGGAAATTTCCTTTGGAGCGAGAAAGCAATTCATTTTGAACGAAATTCTGATAATCTTCCAAGGCAGGAATAGCTTTGGCCAGATTTTCCTTTAGTTTAGCTTTGGAAGCTTCAGGGACTTGTTCGATCAATTGGGGGAGTTCATTCTTGTAAAAGTCCATGATTGTTGGAAATTGTTTGATGGCCGTTTCTGTGAATATTTGAGGAGGAGTTTTCAAGTTTTCTTTGGCCTGTTTGATGAGTTTAGTTAAATTTTTCAGTCTATCTGTGGCGTTTTTTGCTCTGGTTTCTGCAGGAGCAAATTCCTTGGTGAGGAGGCTTCGTATACAGTTGAGGAAAATCTCGT
>CAZSPM010000172.1:0-5376 GCA_964608785.1 uncultured Eubacteriales bacterium | reverse complement strand
AATCGAAATGTAAAATCTTCATCAATATCCAATCCGAGAAGTTTAGAAATTCGATTGTGGCGAAGCACGATTGTCTTGTTCTTCCTTGGCTTCGGATAGACATCTAAGACATTTCTCGTACTCTTCCCCCCAAACTGTGTCAGCAATGAGGCGGCCATGAGAGCAGCATGAGGAGGAAAGGAGATGTCAGCTCCTCTCTCAAAACGGTACGAGGCATCGGTTTGCATCGAGGCCTTTTTTCCTGTTTTTCGAGTGGAGACGGGATCAAAATATGCACTTTCGATAAAAACATCACGAGTCTCTTCCCCCACTGCCGATTCCTCGCCACCTATAACTCCGGCTAAGGCCACAGGCTTCTCTTTATCAGCGATCACCAGCATTTCAGAAGAAAGACGGACATTCTCGCCTTCCAAGCTCTTCAAGGACTCTCCTCTTTTCGCCCTGCGGACAATTATTTCCCCCCCGACAAGTTTGTCCAAATCAAAGGCATGAATCGGATGAGCAGTTGAGAAGAGGACATAATTGGTGACATCGACAACGTTGTTTACAGACTTTGACCCCATGGCTTCAATTCTCTTCCTCAACCAATCCGGTGAAGGGCCCACCTGGATATCTCTGACAACTATTCCGCAGTAACGAGGGCAAAGGTCATCATCCCAAATTTGAATATCGGCGATATCAGAGGTTTTCTGTGCGCTTTCGGCCAGAGGCCATTTCTGTTCCTTGAGAGGCAATCCAAACGCTGCCGCTAACTCTCGTGCAATGCCCAAATGTCCCAGAGTATCAGGGCGATTGGCATGAGTTTCTATATCAAAGATGACATCATCCTCTCTCTCTTCCCAGTGCTCAACCAGCAAGCCGATCATATTCAGTTTATCGATCAATCGAGGAAGAGAAAGACTAAGTTTGATGTAATCCTTGATCCAATTTAAACTGACTTTCATTTTAGAGCAAACTGCCTTATAAACCTTAAATCGTTCTCGTAAAAGTATCTCATGTCTTGTATCTCGTAGGCGAACATGGCTGTCCTGTCTATCCCCAGACCAAAGGCAAATCCAGAATATTGTTCAGGGTCGATATTGACATTCTTGAGAACCTGAGGATCAACCATACCTGATCCCAGAATTTCCATCCATCCTTCTCCGCCACAAACACGGCATTTTCTATTCTTGCCCCCACAGACAGTACACTTTATATCTACTTCAGCAGAAGGCTCGGTGAAAGGGAAAAAAGCGGGGCGAAACCTGATATTTATTTTTTCTTGAAAAAGCGTCTTAAGAAAATATTCTAATGTCCCTTTTAAATGAGCAAAAGTAATATCCTTATCGACAACGAGGCCCTCCAGCTGGAAGAACATGGGAAGATGGGTCGGATCGGGCGCTTCTTTTCTAAAAACCTTACCGGGATTGATAACCCTGATAGGAGGTTTCTGCTTTTCCATAACTCGTATCTGCACAGGAGAGGTATGAGTACGAAGAAGCAGGTCATCTGTTATGTAAAGTGTATCCCAGTCATCTCTGGCAGGATGATGCGGCGGGAAATTTAATGCCCCAAAATTATAATAATCTGTTTCTATCTCGGGCCCATCCTCAATGGAAAAGCCCATGGCTAAAAATATTTTTTCTATCTCCTCTTGAAAGAGTAATACAGGATGCGGAGCTCCCCAGTATCTCTCTCTACCAGGAAGAGTGAGGTCGATTTCTCTCGATATCTTTCTTGGTGTTTGGACTTTTTTCTCGAGATTCTGAAGCTTTTTTTGGACATAACCCTTCAGGCCATTGATCAATTGGCCGGCCTTTGGCTTCTCATCTGCTTTTAAAGTCTTGAGCTCATCAAAAAGAAACCTGAGATACCCTCTTTTCCGGCTCAAATAAAGGTTGCGCAATTCTTGGAGAGATTTTTTATCTTTCACTTGAACAACAGATTGCCTAAAAGCTCCCTTGTATTCTTCTATCTTGAGCTTAAAATCTTTTATGTTGCCCAATGATCTCCCCTTAATATTCTTTCCCATTAAGCCTCCGCATCTTTGACTCTTTGGACTAACTGGAGGAAAGTCTGAGGCGAATTGATAGCCAAATCAGCCAAAATCTTCCTGTCAAGTTGGATATCAAGCTCTTTGAGGCCATGGATAAAACGGTTATAGGAGAGGCCGTGTTGTTCTGCTGCGGCTTTAATCCTCACAATCCACAAACGTCTAAAATCCCTTTTGCGGGTTCTTCTATCTCTGTAAGCATAGAGAAGCGCCCTCTCTACTGCTTCTTTTGCTGTCCGGTAGTTATGGCTTCTCGCTCCCCAATAGCCCTTAGCTTGTTTTAAAATCTTCGATCTTCGCTTTCGTTTCTTGGTTCCTCTTTTTACTCTCGGCATTTTCTACTCCTTCTGTTTTTATCAGTTTTGTCTCGAAAATGTAATCCTCCTAAAATTCGTACGGAAGCATCTTTTTAATTTGACCTTTATCTGAGCTATCGATGAGGTCCTTCTTCCCTAGCTTTCTCTTTCTCTTTGCTGATTTCTTGGTAAGAATATGACTTTTATAGGCCTTACTGTGAACGATCTTCTTTTTTCCTGTCACTTTGAACCTTTTCTTGGCTCCTCTGTGTGTCTTTAGCTTTGGCATCTTTTCCTCCTGATTTTGTGGGACTCAACAGAGTCGAAACAGCCCAGGGTTGACTTTTTATCCCCCCATCCTGTTGTCCGTATTCTTTAATGTCTTCGAAAACCCTGTCTAAAATTTGATGAGCTAACTCTGGTTTTGCTTTTTCCCTCCCCCGAAGCATTACAGTGATCTTCACCTTATTCCCATCCTCCAGAAATCTCTGGACATGCCGCATCTTGAAGTTGTAATCATGAATGCTGATCTTTGGCCTGAATTTGATCTCTTTGACCTGAATCTGTTTCTGATGTTTCTTCGCCTCGTGAGCCTTTTTATGGAGTTCATAAAGAAACTTACCATAATCCATGACTCGGCACACTGGCGGCACGGCTTGAGGGGCAATTTCAACGAGATCCAAATCCCTTTCAATGGCTATGGATAAAGCTTCTTTCAAAGGGAGAACTCCGATCTGTTTCTTGTCCTCATCGATGATTCTGACTTCTTTTGCTTGTATCATTTCATTAATCCTATGGGGCTTTTCTTTTCTCTTTCCAGGATAAAATGTCCGTCTTCTAATGATTAACCTCCTCTAAAAATTCCCTTTTAAAGATTTATTTTTGTCCAATTCCGTTACTTTTTCAAGGAAATTATCTATACTTATTTCTCCTTTATCTCCTACTGTATGAACTCTGTACGATGCTGTGTCGCCAGCAACCTCTCTATCTCCAACTACAAGAATGAAGGGAATTTTTTGGATCTCTGCCTCTCTTATTTTATAGCCTACTTTTTCCCGACGCAGATCCACAGAAGACCTTAATCCGTTCTCTTTAAATTTTTTATCTATTGAAGCCGCATAATCATTATGTCTCTCGGCAACAGGGATGATAACAACCTGAATGGGAGCAAACCATACTGGAAAATTTCCATTATAATGCTCGATCAAGACTCCGAAAAATCTCTCAAGCGAACCCAGCAAAGCCCTGTGAATCAGGAAAGGCCGGTGAGATTTTCCGTCTTCAGCAACATAATTGACATCGAATCTCTCAGCGAGATTAAAATCAAGCTGGATAGTCGTACACTGCCAAGACCTCCGCAGGACATCCTTGACCTTGATATCTATTTTGGGGCCATAAAAAACCCCTTCTCCTTCATCCACCTTAAAATCAAGGTTTGCGTCCTTCAAGGCTCTATCCAGTGCTTGAGTCGCTCTGTCCCAATCCTCAATTTTCCCGACATATTTCTCAGGCCGCGTGGAAAGAAAAACATCATATTCATTAAATCCAAAAGCATTTAAAAGTCGCAAAGCCAGAAAGATGACTCTCTTTATTTCCTCTTCGAGTTGATCAGCACGGCAGAAAATATGGGCATCATCCACAGTGAATCCTCTGACCCTTAAAAGTCCGTGGAGGACCCCGCTTCTTTCATAGCGGTAAACTGTCCCGAGTTCTGCCCAGCGCAAGGGGAGGTCACGATAGCTTCGTTGCCTAGACCGGTAAACCATGATATGAAATGGGCAATTCATGGGCTTCAGCTCATATTCAATCCCCTCAAAGTGCATGGGAGGATACATGGCTTCATAAAACTCTGTATGTCCACTCCGACGCCACACATCAAGCTTTGCTATATGGGGAGCATAGATGAAATCATAGCCATCCTTCACATGTTCTTCCCTCCAATAGCTCTCGATGATATTCCTGATTGTCGCCCCTTTCGGGTGCCAGAGGACGAGCCCTGCTCCTAAATCCTCGTTAAAACTGAAGAGATCAAGCTCTGGGCCAAGTTTTCGATGATCTCTTTTCTTGGCTTCCTCTAGAAGGGAAAGGTAATCCTCCAGCTCCTTCTTCTCAAAAAAGACAACTCCGTATATTCTTTGAAGCTGCTTTCCTTTCTCATCTCCTTTCCAGTAAGCCCCTGAGACGGCCAGAAGCTTGAAATGTTTGATACTGCCTGAAGAGGGGACATGAGGGCCCAGACAGAAATCAATGAAATTTTCCTGCCTGTAACAGCTCACCTCCTCGCCACCTTTCTCACTGATTAGTTCAACCTTTAGATCCTGTCCCATCTCTTGAAAGGTGCGAAGAGCTTCTTCTTTGGAAAGGACCACCCTCTCAATAGGAACATCTTTTTTTGCGAGCTCTCTCATCTTAGCTTCTATGTCAGATAAATCTTGAAGTGTAAACGGCAAATCTCTTAAAAAATCATAGAAGAAGCCATCTTCAACGGCTGGGCCAATCCCTGTTTTAGTTCCTGGATAAAGTTCTAGAACAGCATGGGCTAAAAGATGAGCCGTACTGTGACGTAAAATATCAAGTGCCTCTTCGGAATCAGTGTAAACCAGCTGTATTTTCATGTCTTTTTCTAATGGAGTACCAAGCCCCACGACCCGCCCATCTATCTTGGCCAAAAGAGGCTTATGATCGAGCTTGAGACGTGGGATAAAATCTGAAAGTAAAGTCCCTTTCTCAGCCGAAAAAGTAGACCCCTCTATTGTTATCTTAACCAATTCAACCATTGAAATTTATATGTATTCAATAGGGAAGGCAAAGCGATAATGCCCTTATAGGCTTCCTCTTGAATACTCACTCCACACGCTATGGTAGGCGCGGAGGGTATCGAACCCTCGACCTCTTCCGCGTCAAGGAAGCACTCTACCACTGAGCTACGCGCCTATTTTTTAACCTGAATAATTATTTGGTAGAGAAGCAGGATTGCTCCTGCCTCCCCCCAGTTCCAACCCATCGTGCCCTATTAAGGCAATAGGCTGACGATAAAACCATTCGCAT
>CAZSPM010000171.1:0-5424 GCA_964608785.1 uncultured Eubacteriales bacterium | reverse complement strand
GTCTCAATTCCCCACCTGCCTCGCTACGATTCCCTAAGTCCGACAGTCTCCTAGGAAGTACAGGATCTTTAGAAAATAATAGGGAGAGGGATGCTCGGTCTTGCTTTTTTTTTGTTTGGACTCATTATCGGGAGTTTTATCAATGTTTGCATTTATCGTCTCCCTCGAAATGAATCGGTCGTTTTCCCACCTTCAAGCTGTACGAAATGCAAGAATAAGATCCGGCCCTGGGATAACATCCCCGTCATCAGTTTTCTCTTGTTGCGGGGTAAGTGCCGGTTTTGCAGAACGCCAATTTCTTCGAAATACCCACTGGTGGAGCTTCTCCATGGCATTGGATTTCTCTTTATCTTTCATGAGTTTGGCCTTTCCTTCCAAACACCGATCTATCTCCTCTTTTTCTCCTCATTGGTTGCTGTGATCTTCATCGACCTTTCTCATCAAATTATTCCTGATGTGATTACGCTGCCAGGAATTGTGATCGGTGTTTTGGCCGCATCAACGATCTTGCCTCCCGGACTGCTCAATTCTCTTATCGGGCTCCTTCTGGGTGGAGGGCTTTTTTATCTCGTTGCGGTCTTATCTCTTGCAATATTAAAAAAAGAGGGAATGGGAGGGGGTGATATCAAACTCATCGCCATGATCGGAGCCTTTCTTGGATGGCAGGCGGTACTTTTGACGATTTTCCTGGCAGCCTTATCCGGCTCTATCGTCGGCGTTTCGATGATATTAATGAAGGGAAGAAATCGCGCCGACCTGATCCCTTTTGGTCCCTACCTCGCCTTAGGTGCAATGACCACCCTTTTTTGGGGGAGAGGCATACTCACTTGGTACTTTTCGCTAGGAAGACCGTAACTCATATTATCCTTTCATACTTTTGAGGAGAACTGTGCTTCTTCGCAATAAACCAGGCATGACGTCCCGCTTTTTTTTACTTTCCGCTATTGGGGTCTTTCTCTGCTTGGTTCTAGTGCTTCTGACCGCCTTTTTCCTACAGGTTACCGTTGTCCTCACACCGGTCAGGGCAGTGGCCAGAGTCGATTTTTTGCTCTTTTTTCTGAAGGTTTTCAGTGTTGCAGGTGCAGGTCTTTTTATCTATGCCATTTTCCGTATTTCTTTTTCCAAAAAGTGGACAAGAACCAAAAACAACCTTGAAAATCACACCCAGACAGGGTTTGTAATCAATACATTCGAGGGGCTTATCCAGGAGTTAAAAATAAAAGAAGAGGCACTGGAACAATCAAAAAAGAAAGCTGAAGAACACGCAAAACGCATCGAGAGCTACAATGAAATCATTCTTCAGAGTGTTCCAAGTGGTGTTTTAAGCTTTAATTGCGAAAAAATTATTACGACTTTTAATACCGCTGCGGGAATAATTCTCGGACTTTCTCCAGAGAATGTACTAAATAAGTCCTTTAAGGAGGTTTTTTATAAAAACCATGAGATGGTCCAGCTCTTGAGCACAACCCTTGAGGAAGAGCGGAATATGCTCCGCCGGGAATGTGTTATTGAACAGTCTGACAGCAAGAAGGTCTGGCTTGGCTTAAACACTTCGCTTCTCCGTGATCGAAAGCACCAGATCATAGGCGCAACCCTGGTTTTTACAGATCTGACCGAAAAGAAAATGCTTGAAGAACAGGTTGCCCTAAAAAAAAGGCTGGTCATGATGGGAGAAATGTCTGGCTGGATCGCACATGAATTCAGAAACTATATGGGGACGATCCTGGGTTTTTCCCGTCTCCTTGAAAAAAAACTGTGTGAAGATGACCCTCGGCAGAAAATGATTCAGTCCATTACGGATGAACTCATGGAAATGGAACATCTCATTACAGAGCTCCTTGCCTATAGTAGAAAAACCGTCTTGAACCGCTCACCTGTTTCACTCCCATCTTTGTTACAGCGCATCAAGGCGCAACTCACCGAAACGGGCGACCACGCTAATATTTCATGGTCGCTCTCTACTGAGGAAGAATTTCCTGAGATCCATCTGGATCCAATTCTCATGCGGCAAGCCTTTACGAACCTGATTCAGAACGCTTTAGATGCCTTAGAGGGGAAGGGAGAGCTGAGAATAACTGCATTCTCACGGGCCGCCGCCAAGAGGGTTCAGGTTGAAATATCCGATACAGGCGAAGGTATTCACGAAGAAGACCTTGATAAGGTTTTTTTGCCATTTTATACAACAAAAAATAAAGGAACCGGCCTGGGCCTGGCACTTGTTCACAAGATTATTCTGTCTCATAACGGACACATCATTGTTGAGAGCCGAAAAGGTGAGGGAACACGATTTACGATTCTCCTTCCATTTGGCGAACAAAAGAGCACTGTAAAGGAGCTTGAGTGGAAACAATTCTAATTGTCGAAGACCGGGAAGGCTTGGCCAAAATGCTGTCACAAGTACTGACAGATGCCGAATATCATGTCATTTGGGCAAAAGACGGTCCTGAGGGGATCGGTGTGATCCAGGAACAACGCATCGATCTCATCGTAACGGACTTGAAACTGCCACATAAGAGTGGTTTTGACATACTTCATGCCGCAAAAGAGTACAGTGCTGCCAGCCCTGTTATTGTCATGACTGCATATGGCAGCTTTGATACTGCTGTAAAAGCGGTGAAAGAAGGTGCTTTTGATTTCATTGCCAAGCCATTTGAGCCGGATCATCTCCTCCTTCAAATCGAGAAAGCATTGGAAAAGCAGCGCCTGGTCACAGAAAATCTCATTCTAAAAGAGACTTTTTCACATCAACTTGCATTCCCAAAAATTATTGGGAAGAGTCATGAGATGCTCAATCTCATGACTCAGGTTCGCAAAGTTGCTCAAGGAAAAACAACAGTGCTCTTGCTGGGTGAAAGTGGCACGGGGAAAGAACTCTTCGCACGTGCAGTCCATATGCTTAGCCCACGTAAAGATAAAAACCTTGTGACAATCAACTGTGCCGCAATTCCTCATGATCTCCTCGAAAGCGAGCTTTTTGGTCACGAAAAAGGCGCATTTACCGGGGCGACAGGTAAAAAGATCGGAAAATTCGAGCTGGCTGACAAGGGGACGATTTTTCTTGATGAGATTGGGGACATGGATCTTTCACTGCAATCAAAATTGCTCCGGGTACTCGAAGAGGATTCTCTTATGCGTGTGGGTGGAACCACTCGAATCTCATTAGATGTTCGGGTGGTGGCAGCCACCAATCGAGGTCTTACAAAACTGATCGAGCAGAAAAAATTCAGGGAAGACCTTTACTATCGTCTCAATGTCTTTCCGGTCGTCATTCCGCCGCTCCGAGAAAGAAGTGAGGACATTCCTGCAATGGTTGAGCATTTTGGCATTTATTATGCGAAGGAAATAAAAAAAGAGGTAAAACCGCTCTCCAAAGAGGCCATGACGCTTTTATTAAGACACTCCTGGACAGGAAATGTACGTGAATTGCAAAATGCAATCGAAAGGGCGACAATTCTCAGTGATACCCGTGAAATTTTGCCAGAACATCTCGCTTTAAAAAGCAGCTCAGAGAAACCCTCCTCCCTCACTGACATTGCCCTGGAAGGCTCCCTCCACAAGGTCAGTGAAGCGGCCAGCCGTCTCGTAGAGACAAAGATGATCAGAAAAGTCTTACAAAAAACCAACTGGAACAAAAGCCGTGCAGCAGAAATTCTCCAGATTAGTTATAAAACCTTATTGACTAAAATAAAGGACTATGCTATAGGGAGGTCTTGATCTGTAACACGTTTTCTCTCCTCCTTGTTAGCCGGTTCAAAAAGTGCGTACCGAACAGGGTTATACCGCCCTTGAGCTGATGGTTGTCATGGCTTTAGTGGGCATTATGGCATCTATCGGCCTCGTTAACCACCTGGCGCAAAGGCCTCACCTTAACTTAAGGAAGGCCAGCCGCGCCATGATCTCAGAGTTAAGGAGAGTCCGTCAAAAAGCAATTTCAACAGGGAGATCCGCATCTCTTGATTTTAACCCTGGAGAAGGTCGCTACACACTCACTAACATCGGAGAAAAGGTACTCCCTTCGTACATTCGCTTTGGCTATTCTGCCGAGGTAAAAAAAACGCCCAGTGGAAATTCACTCTCTGGAGGGTCACACGATGGCGTAAGCTTTAAAGATAATCTCGCCACCTTCGAACCAAATGGCACCTTTAAAGGAATCGGTGGGACAATCTATTTGACCAACAGGGCACTCAGTACAGATAATCACTTTTACAACGAAACTGTTGCAGTCAGCGTAAACATTACAGGTCGGGTAAAACTCCATAAGTGGAACGGCGTATCGTGGAACTAAAGAATGAGAATGGATTTTCACTGATTGAGACCGTCGTCGCTATGGCGGTTCTATCCATTGGTCTGCTTTCCTTTATCGGAATGTTTGAAGCCGGTTATAAAGCCTTGGATGGGGGGAATAACCGTACAGTTGCATCAAAACTGGCACGGGACAGGATGGAAATGCTTCACGCCACGCCGGCCCACACTATTGATCCCCCTGAAGAAGATTCTTCAGGGAAGATGAGGCGAAATTGGTCTTCAGTGAAAAGCCCAGATGACGCAAATATCTGGGTACTCACCGTAGAAGTCCTCTGGAAGAACCTCCAGGGACAGACCCGAAGTGTACGGCTTAAAAGTTTTCGCATATCTTAATTTGGAAGGCTTGTTTACTTGATGTCGAAATTTTGCCTGATTTCACAGAGTCAAAAAGGGCTCTCTCTCATTGAAACCCTCATTTCCCTCACCACCATTCTTGTCATAACTGCGTCGTTCCACCAGTTACTGAGCTCTTTTTACGAGCACTATGAAATACAGGAGGCAATTGCAGAGACACAACAACAAGGCCGTGTCACAAGCGATATCTTTTGGCAGGAGGTTCGGAATACAGGTTTAGATCCTACCGGAGCACTCTTTGACCCTGATAATCATAATAAAACAAAGAAAAGAAAAAAAGCGTGTCTCAAACTCAAGCATACTGTTGAGCCAATCCTTGAAGCCTCGCCGACCGTCTTTCATTTTCTAGCCGACCTCAATCAGGACGGACATGTGGATGGCAGTAAGAAGCCCGACAGTGAAGAGCATATCCGCTATGAATGGGTCGGTTCTGATGGCCATACAAGCTGCTGGAAAACCGGAAAGCCGATAAAAAAACCCTATACACTCTACCGGGACAGCGGTTCCGGACTCCAGGAGGTTGCCTCAGATATTACTGCTTTTAAATTAGAGTATTATGATGAGGATGGTATGAACTTCCCAGAGGCCGCACTTGATAAAACCCAAAGAGAAAGAATAAAAAGGATTGTTTTAAGCTTGACGACCCGTACTGCCAATGCGCTTAACAATGGCTATCATAATAGCAATGGCGTAACTGCAGTCTGGCGAAGGAGTCTGTATGTGGTGAGTATGCTCATAGAACACCACACGTGCTGGAGTATTTCT
>CAZSPM010000170.1:0-5455 GCA_964608785.1 uncultured Eubacteriales bacterium | reverse complement strand
CCTGCGAGACAAGGTGCGGCGGCGGTGGTCTCTCTGCCACAAATGTCAGCTTGAGCATCTTGCTTCCCTGAGTTTGCGGAGACAGAATATCAATTTCCAGAAGGGGATGTCAATTACTTGAGTGATAAGAATTTTCTTTTCTGCTTCGCTGACTGAATGAGCATCTTTATCTCGGATCTCCCATCAATCATAGTAGCGAAATATAAGTCAGGATAAAAAGTATGTCAAGGACGGCTTGAGAAGGCCGGAATATCGCCCTGATGCCGTTCGAGACGCCAGAAGAGCCACAAATCACCTAGACTTATCCTGAGATAATAAGAATTTGGTTTTCGGCTTTGGTGACCGAGTAAGTCTCTTTGTGTCGATTTACCCGTCCAACCATCGTAAGAAACTATAAATCTCGGCTCGAAGAGATGTCAAGAGCAGTAGGGAATTGCTCATGGCAGGGAAAAAAGCTGCAGAAGCCTCTGCGGCCATCAGAAGCTGTTGGGAGACGACCTGAGACGGAGGGGGCTTCGCTTCGACAAATGTCAGCTTAAAGTGGTTGATGATGCGATCCACCACGGCATAGTCTGTGAGGAAGGCGATGATGCGCATCTGGCCGCCATATCGGGAACACAGCAAAGGGTCGACTTCAAAGACCTTCCGAATCATCTCGGCCTGAGCGTTGGCGTAGAGGCCGAAGCAGCGGCCGGTGACATGACCGTTATCAGGGATATGGGAGGATCAAAGAATTCATGAAGACGGAGTGGGGCGAGTTGTGGAAGAGATATTGAGATGAGGGAAACCTAAAGTCAGCGGAGACCCAAAATCTTGTGTAGCTGAGAAGTCAACCGGATGTTCGTCAACCCTGCCTCAAAACTCTCCTTCATGAGCCTCATTCCCAGATTGATGCTCCATTTCCTGCTGGATTGCGGCTGAAGCAGAAGCGGGATGTGGTCTAAAGACCCCCTCCTCCCCAGGCCTCACAGCAACAACTCTTGATGGCGGCTGAAGAGAGAGAGGATTATTTCTGAAAGCCGGGAATTTATCCTGTCATTTGGATGGTGAAGTCCACTCTAATTTGAGCTCTTTTCCTATCTTGTCTTGTCTTGATTTTTGTATTGTTTGCTCATTTGACCACAATTTTTACCTGTGGTATAAGTTTTGAGGGGCGCTAGCAGATATGAATGAAGCAAAGAATGGTAGAAAATCATCGCTACCAAAAAAGGAAATTCTTATATTTTTATTTTTATATTTCGGAAATCGGATATTATGGGATTGTCACGCTCCCTTCTGTCGCCTGTCTACGTGCATCGCACAGTCAGGCTCGCCCTGTGAGATAAATGAAATCTAACAGGGCTCGCAATAACATAGAATCATAATACACAAATATTTTATAATATTTAGTGTGTTTATAATGATTAAAAAATATTGATTTCTTGAATGAAATTATTATAATAAATTGTGCATCTTTATCAAGGAAAATAGACAATGAGAACAACAGTAACGATTGAACACGATATTTTAGAAGAGCTTATGAAAGAAACAAAGGCAAAAAGCAAAGCTTCTGCAGTAAAAGAAGCTATCCGAGAGTATTTGAGAAAGGGAAAAATAGAGAAGATAAAGTCTATGAAGGGGAAACTCAAGTTTGATATTACTGCAGATGAAATAAGACATCATGAGCGCTGAGAGAATTCTTATTGATACATCAGTCTGGATTGAGTATTTTCGGAAGAAATCTTCCCCGATCACAGAACTGGATGATAAAATCCTCACTGAAGATGAAGTTTACGTTCCTAAAATTGTAATATCAGAATTAATGCAAGGTGCGAAATCACAAAAAGAACTCTCTATAATTGAAGATTTTTTTGATGCCTTTCACATTATTGACCAGAAAGAGGACAGCTGGATCAAAGCAGGGAAACTTTCCTATGCTTTAAAAAAGAAGGGAAAAAATATTCATATACTAGATTGCTATATAACGATTATTGCCCAGGAATATGGATGCAAGATTTTTACCCTCAATAGGCATTTTAAAGAAATCCAGAGAATTACGGATGTTTCCTTAATTGAGACTGTAGACACATAAAAATTAATCAAATGAAATGCCCGAAGTGCAACACTGAGAATCCTTCCGCCTTTAAGTACTGCAAGGAGTGCGCAACAGCGCTCCCGTTTTCTGAAGAAGCTCCGGTTTCACATACCAAAACCATTGAAACACCCATTGAAGAATTAACCCGCGGGACCACATTTGCTTCCAGGTATGAAATCATTGAAGAACTTGGAAAAGGCGGTATGGGCAAAGTCTACAGGGTTGAAGATAAGAAGATAAAGGAAGAAGTTGCCTTAAAACTCATAAAGCCTGAAATTGCTGCTGATAAGAAGACCATAGAACGCTTCAATAATGAACTGAAGTTAGCTCGAAAGATAAGACATAAGAATGTCTGTGCAATGTACGACTTGGGTGAGGAGAAAGGGACTAACTACATCACCATGGAATATGTATCAGGAGAAGATTTAAAGAGTTTCATCAGAAGGTCGGGACAGTTAGCGACAGGAACAACAATAAGAATAGCGAAACAAGTATGCGATGGACTAGCTGAGGCACATAAATTGGGCGTTGTACATCGTGATTTAAAGCCTAACAACATCATGATAGATAAAGAGGGAAACGCACGGATCATGGATTTTGGGATAGCTCGTTCCTTAAAGGCGAAAGGGATAACTGGTGCAGGCGTAATGATCGGGACACCCGAGTACATGTCGCCTGAGCAGATGGAAGGCAAGGAGACAGACCAGCGCTCGGATGTTTATTCTCTGGGAGTGATCCTGTATGAGATGATGACAGGCAGGGTCCCTTTTGAGGGAGACACGCTATTAACCGTAGTTGTCAAGCAGAAGACGGAAATTCCTCCGGACCCAAGAAAGCTCAATCCTCAGGTTCCCGAAGATCTCAGCCGAGTGATACTGAGATGCCTTGAAAAGGATAAGGTGAAAAGGTATCAGTGTGCAGAGGAACTGCTTTCAGAATTAATCAAGATAGAGAAAGGCATACCCACAGCAGAGAGAATTCTCACAAAGAGAGAGCCAAAAACAGTGAATATTGGCGAAATAAAGTTAAAGAATATCATTCTCTACAGTGGTGCTGCTTTTCTCTTTGTTTTGCTTATTGTGGTTGGATTCTCTTTGTTCACTGGCCGTCATCAGGCCATAAATTCGGTTGCAGTTCTGCCGCTAGAGAATGTTAGTGACAATCCGAGCGAAAGCGAATATCTAGCTGATGGTATCAGTGAAACGTTGATCACGAAGTTGACCCAGTTGCCAAATTTGCGAATCATCCCCTGGATGACTGCACAACGCTACAAACAATCTCCCAAGGCGCTTCAGGAGATTGCGAAAGAGATGCGAGTAGAGGCTCTCATCTCTGGAAGTTTAAGGAAAAGAGGAGATGATATTAGAGTGACTATCTCACTTATTGATGGCGAGAGCGGTTTACAGTATTGGGGCGATGAATTCGAAGAACAGGTTGCTGACATATTTACGGTGCAGCGGAAGATTGCCCTTGTAGCAGCAGCGAAATTGAGGCAAGAATTGACTAGCCAGCAGGAGGAAGTCCTCGCTCAAGCTGCCTCCCAAAACGCAGAGGCATATGAGTATTATTTACGAGGCCATGCGATGCTAAAAGAAGGTAATAAGGAGAACAATGATCTTGCGTTTGAGTTTTTTCAGAAAGCATTAAAGCTCGACCCTAATTTATCAGAGGCCTATGCCGGCACCGGTGAAGTACAATTTAATCGATACTACTTAGGCTGGGAAGGCGAACTGAGAAATCTCGGAGAGGCAGAAAAGAATTTTCAACGAGCACTTGTTTTGAATCCCAATTTAGCCTCTGCCTATAGCGGACTAATTAGCGTGTACTGGATAAGGGGTGAACTCGAGGAGTGCCTGAAAGTGGGAAAAAAGGTGGGGAGCCTCGGATTGGAGAGTGTAGACCTTCTTCTTGCCCGAGCAGACGCTTACTACTTTGCAGGGCTGTATGAAAAAGCTATCCCACTATTCAAGCAGATAATCGAGCTTGATCCAGCGAACGAAAGAGCTCATTATTTTCTTGTACCAGCCTATTCCCTCTTGGGCCGATTTCAAGAATCAATCCAAGCAGGAGAAGAGTACTTCCGTAAATTCAGAGACAGGGCGCGTACGCATTATTATGTAGGTATATCCTATCATTGTCTTGGAGATCTTGAGAATGCCAAAAGGCACTATGAAAAAGCAATAAATCTCTCCCCAGACGATTGGATATTCTATAGATTTCTAGGGGTTCTTTACAAAGAAATTGGCTTGGAAGAGGAGGCGCGGAAGAACTGGATCAAAGGAGTTGAGATCACAAAGAGAATGCTCGATGCGTATCCAAATAATCCACGGACCCGAGCTTGGCTAGCATATTTTTATGGTCACTTAGGAAATAGGAAAGAGTTGATGAAGGAAGAGGCTCGTATCTTGAAGGAAACGTCAAATATGTATTTGGTGAGTCTTGGCTTTGCCTATGCGTTACTGGGCGATCTGGACCGTGCTAGCGAATATTTCCAACGTGTATTCCTTTTGAATAAGTACTCTCTTGACGGCTTCTATAAGGAACAAAAATGGCTTGAAGCCATGGGATTGGGCCACCTGAGAGAATTACCAGCATTTCAGAAGCTTCTCCAGAAGGACACAGAAAATCTCAGCCGACTTCGTGCGCTTTACTGATCGGATTATTTGGCTGTACTATGAAGAATGAGATCAATTTGTCACAAAAATTAAATCTTTATTCAAAGAAAATGAGTTGTTCCACAAGGATCTTGCAAAATTATCCTTCGAAGAGAAGATGAATTTATAATTTGGTTTTCGGCTTTGGTGACCGGGTGAGTCTCTTTGTGTCGATTTACTCGTCCAACCATCGTAAGGAAGTCTGAATCTTAGCTCGAAGAGATGTCAGGAGCAGTTAGGAATTGCTCATGGCAGGCCAAAAAGCTGCAGAAGCCGCAGAGACGCTCAAAAAACTCCGGAAATCACCCGGACCTCTCCTCAATGGAAAAGAGAAGATCATGAAAGGAGAGAGCCTGTTCCCATCAGAGAGTTAACAGGTGTTGATGGACGCAAGGATGGGGAGGCAATCCGCGTTGTCGATGAGGCCGGGTAGGTTTTTGGAAACTTAACCAAGGCGTCTTTAGAATATAACGCCGAGTATCAGGCACTCCGCAAAGACTGCGGCCTTTGCTGGCCGCTTAAAATTGTTTTAAGTTGGGCAACTGCAGCGGAAGTAGATGAAAAAACGCCGATTGGGATATATCCTGGCTCCGGTCCTGCTCGTTTTCATCATTATCCTCACTGTCGCTCTCGCAGGAATGGTTATGATGACAAAGGCAAGGGAATGATAAATATTTCGTTTTTGTGTTTGTCCTTAATTCTTCACAATTTTCCTTAATTTCCACCC
>CAZSPM010000169.1:0-5487 GCA_964608785.1 uncultured Eubacteriales bacterium | reverse complement strand
AGGCGTAAATGCATGCGACTAGATATTTGATAATAACGACTTAAGTTTATCTCAGATATATTAAAAACAAGATGGATCAAGCTGATGTGAATGGCTTTGACGTGGGGGAATTGCATTCCAGGCTATTTGATTATCAGGCCGACATTATAAGGTGGGCCTGCAGGAGAGGAAGGGCTGCCATATTTGCGGATACGGGATTAGGAAAGACGGCTATGCAGGTAATATGGGCGGATCAGGTGGCAAAGCACACTAACGGGAGGGTATTAATCTTATCTCCGCTGGCGGTAGCCCAGCAGACTGTGAAAGAAGCATCTTTATTTGGAGTTGAAATTACTTATAGACGCCAGGATTTAGGAGACAGATTGACAATTACTAACTATGAGATGATGTCTGCTTTCGATTCTGGGAATTTTGTAGGAATTGTGCTCGATGAAAGCTCTATTTTGAAGTCTTTCACAGGGAAAATTAGAAACTCAATTATTGAGGGCTTTCAAAATACTGCCTTTAGATTGGCTTGCACAGCCACCCCGGCACCTAACGATCACACCGAGCTAGGAAATCACTCTGAATTTTTAGGGATCAAGTCAAGGACGGAAATGCTAGCTGAATATTTTGTCCATGATCTGCAAAAGACCCAGGACTGGAGGCTTAAAAGACATGCCACCGATACCTTTTGGAAATGGATAGCTACTTGGGCAGCTATAATTAAAGACCCTTCTGATTTGGGTTATGATAGCAGCAAATTTAAACTGCCACAATTGACGATGCACGAGCGAATAGTGGAGGTAAACAATAGGGATGCATGGGGAGAGGGGTATTTGTTTGCTCCAGATGTCAGAACATTATCGGATCAAAGAGCTACACGAAGAGCAACCATGAGAAAGAGAGTTGATGCCACCATTGATATTTTGAGACAAGGCGAAGGCCAGATGCTGATATGGTGCGAGCTGAACGATGAAGGGGATATGCTTCAAAAAGCCATTGAAGGCAGCAGACAGGTAAAAGGTGCAGACGATCAGGATATTAAATCCAGAAATTTACTTGAATTTGCGGACGGGGCTTTTGACGTGTTAATTACCAAGGCGAAAATAGCCGGTTTTGGAATGAACTGGCAGAGATGTAATCGCATGGTTTTTATAGGGGCATCCCATAGTTTTGAACAAACATATCAGGCGATCAGGAGATGCTGGAGATTTGGACAAAAGAAACCCGTAGATGTGTATATCATCCGGGCCAATACGGAAGACAGCATCATGCAGAATTACAAGAGAAAAGAAGCAGACGCGGAAAGAATGACAGTAGAGATGAAAAACCACGTAGCGGATATTTTGAAGAGTGAAATTCGAGGGACTGTTAAGGAATGGAATGATTATAATCCGCAAAAGAAAATGAAAATACCCTCATGGATGGAGGAGAGATGAAGGTTCTAAATCAAAAAATTTCAGAGAAATATGCGTTATATAACGCCGACTGTATAGATGTGGCTAGGGGGATGGACGACGAAAGCATACATTACACCATATTCAGCCCCCCTTTTGCGTCTTTGTATACTTATAGCGCCAGCGCGAGAGACTTGGGCAACTGTAAGGGGATTGATGATTTTAAAGAGCATTTTAAATTTCTTGCTCCAGAATTATTCAGAATAACCAAGCCAGGGAGGTTGCTTTCTTTTCACTGTATGCTGCTGCCAACATCAAAAACTAGAGATGGCTTTATAGGGTTATCAGATTTTCGAGGCGAATTAATCAGGATGTTTGTTGATGTGGGGTGGATACATCACTCCGAGGTGGTCATTTGGAAAGATCCAGTAACAGCAATGCAAAGAACAAAAGCCCTGGGGCTGCTCCATAAAACCATTAGAAAAGATAGTTCAATGAGCAGACAAGGGATTCCTGACTACTTAGTTACCATGAGAAAGCCTGGAGAAAATCCAGAATTCATCTCACATACAAAAGAAGAGTTTCCAGTTGATCTGTGGCAGCAATATGCATCCCCTATTTGGACAGACATAAACCCCTCCGATACGCTTCAATACAGATCGGCAAGAGAGGAAAAGGACGAAAAACACATATGCCCATTACAGCTACAGGTAATACGCCGGGCATTGAAATTGTGGACGAATCCGAATGATATAGTTTTTAGTCCTTTTACAGGTATTGGATCAGAGGGATATGTAGCAGTACAAGAAGGGAGAAAATTTGCAGGTGCAGAATTAAAGGCGTCATATTTTCGGCAGGCCTGTCTAAATCTGGAAGAGGCTGAAAATCCGAAACAAAAAACTCTCTTGATATGACCCCCCCACAAGACCACAAAGCCGAAGAGGCCTTACTTGGAGCCGTCCTGATAGATAACTCTGTTTTGGACGATCTGGAGCTACTACCAGAGGACTTCTTTTCAGACTTCCACAGGCGAATATTCACCATAATGCTTCAAGACCATGCAGACGGTAAGCCCGTGGACGTGGTTACACTCAACAGCCATCTAAATAATCCATCCGGGTTATCTGCCTTTCTAGATAAAGTCCCTACAGCAGCCAGTTTCCAGGCCTACGCCCAAAGGATCAAAGACAAGTCGATCATGCGGAAAATACTGATTATGGGCAAAGAGATGATCGAGGCCGCAACCTACGACGAAGACCCCAGGAATATCCTTGACGACTTTGAGGATAAGGTCTTAAGGATCGGAGACCATGAGAGGGCGGCAGACTTCATAGGGGTACAGGAGAATATGTCAAAGCACCTTCTCGCCCTTGAAAAGACAGTTAAGAACAAAGAGAAGCCGGGAGTTATGACCGGGTTTTCAGTCTTGGACAGGCTCCTAAACGGTCTCCACGGAGGGGACCTGGTAGTCATGGCAGCGCGTCCGGGGATGGGCAAGACTACCTTGGCAGTAAACATTCTTACCAAGATTGCAGAGAGCGGGATACCCGTTGGATTGCTTTCTCTCGAAATGAATGAGGAAAGTCTAGTTACAAGGATAATCTGCTCAAGGGCATCGGTAGACAGCGCCAAGGTGAGAGGGGGGAAGCTTACCGATACGGAACTGGACGCCTACATGCTGGCAGCCAGAGAAGTACACAAGCTGCCTATCTTCATAAACGACGATCCAAGGACAAGCCTGCTGAGGTTGAAGTCCTCAGCAAGACGCCTAAAGAGGCAAGAGAAAGTGCAGCTCCTGGTGGTGGATTATCTCCAGCTAATGACTTCGGGAGAGAAGATGAGGGAGGGCCGGGTGAATGAAGTCTCTCATATCAGCCGGCAGATGAAACTACTGGCAAAAGCGCTGAGTATTCCAATTATCCTGATCTCACAGTTGAACCGGGCAAGCGACAAAGAGAAAAAGAGGCAACCCAGGCTCTCAGACTTAAGGGACAGCGGAGCCATTGAGCAGGATGCGGACGTAGTTGTATTTCTCTACACAGAAGACGAGGAAGGCGCTGACATGGACCTGATAGTCCCTAAGAACAGAAGCGGGGCCACAGGCAGGGATAGGCTGAATTTTGAGAAGATCTTTAACCGATTTACGGAGAGAACATGAAACGATACTCAGATAACTATTGGTCAAAGGTAACAGCCAGGGCCGGGCACCTCCAAGACAAGACACCCTCATTGAGCGGGGATGATGCCTATTGGTTAGCCCGTCACCAGATAGACGTTGAGCAACTTGAGAAGGATAGGCAAACGAGATTATTTGACGCTCTATATCCGGGGGTGAGAAATGCAAAAGCCTGATATTAATTGTCCTCACTGCTTAGGAGTGGGGAGTTTCGGTGGAGCCTTATTCGGGGGCAAGAGAGCCTGCTACTGCATGGTAGGAACGGCCTGCCAGGACTGCGAGGGGAAGGGCTGGATAGGCAAGATAATCTGCCCAAACTGTGACGGATGGGGAAAAGAGCCTGTAAGAAAGGGCCTCAAAAGGCCTCAATTCGGCCCTGAGCGCTACAGTATGCCCCCTAAGTCCTACTTCTGATAGGATCGAATAGGGACTGGAAGTCTTAAAACGCTTCTTAGACATGGTAAAAAAAGACTAGAAAGAAATAGACAAACTAGTATAAAAAGACTAGAGTTCTTTATGGGAAAAAAAGCAGATTTACGGGCAAAGGGCTGCAAGAAGGCCTTGGACTATTACAAGATCCACCACAGGCCAAGCTATTCAAACTGGCTGATTAAATGCCAGATAGGCGGGGAGATGGTAGAACCTGGAGACCTCACACCAGCTCACAAGATCGAACGGCCTCACATAAAGGCAGGAACTGAAAAGGGAGAGGGAGAGCACCCGAGTAATATATGGGCGGCCTGTTGGAAGCACCACAGGGAGATAGATCTCAGGCCTTTGCTGAAAAAAGAGTTAATGAGACAGAGAGTGTCCTGCCAGCATGGGGGAACTCTAAAGCTGACTACAGATCAAAAACAACAACTCGGAGTTAATTGAATGAGTGGACCAGACCTAAAAAAACTTGCCGAAGAGATAGGCGGGAAGGTACAAGCCCAAAGGAAAAAGAAAGGGCAGACTTTAGAAGATTTCTCGGGCGGGGCAGACATCTCAATGGAAGTCCTGCACAGGATAGAGAGGGGAAAAACGCTCCCTCAAATCCGTGTACTCGCCAAGATAGGCCACTATCTCAAGATCAAGATCAGGAGATTGCTGCCTTGATTATGCTGGAAAAGGTCAATTATGTAGGACAGGCCACAAGGCTTTTAATACACGATAGCCCAATAGCTGCATCTAGACAGATGGCACTGTGGAACCTGATGATTACTCTCAAAAAGAACGGCAAGATTAAATTCAGATCCACAAGACCCAAGGGGCCTGCAAAAACGACCTTTGTAACAGCGGAGTTAGAGATGTTCCAAGAGGAAGAAAAATGAAAATCCTATCTCTAGACATGAGCACCACCAGAACAGGCTGGGCAGTAGGAGAGCCTGGAAGGGTCGAGACCTTTGGAAGCTGGAAACGCCCAAAGGATCTTACTGAGGACGTGGATATATTCACATGGTATGCAAAGAAGGCCTCAGAGAAAGCTGCCTCTGAGGATGTCTCCTGCTGTGTTGCTGAGGATTGGGTAAGAGGCCCTTCACCTACACAGATGCTCAGGAGCGGAGCCTTAAGAGGGGGCATCATGGTACTGCTCAAGTTTACTACCATCCTGGATATAATGTTTTTCCCTCCCTCAGAGTGGCGTAAAGCTGCAGGGATAGACCTTAAGGGCCTCCCAAGGAAGGGAAGACGGAAGATCCTGAAACAGAGGGCAATAGACAAGTGCATCTCAGAAGGCCTCCAGGTTAAGAATGACGATGAGGCTGAGGCCTGCCAGCTCCTTATAGGGCTAGAAAACCTCATAGAGGCATAGGGAGGGAGAGGGAATGAGCGAAGAATGGAAACGCGGACTAATCCACAACGATGAGGATTGGGTTACAGCCGAGGAAGCGGAAACCCGTCTAGAAGCCGCCGAGAAGGCGCTGGAAGCGTTAAAATACTTATCAGACC
>CAZSPM010000168.1:0-5497 GCA_964608785.1 uncultured Eubacteriales bacterium | reverse complement strand
AATCGGAAAAACAGGAACGCAAACTTCTCAGCAGGCTTGCCGCTAAAAAGGCGTGGCAACTATGTATGAAGGATTTGGGAGAAACTGAACGTCAGGCTCTCTTTGCTTGGAAGCAAGCTGTTGGAAGAATAAGACTGGGTCGAGGCAAATATGCAGAAAGTCATCGAGAAACTGCGCGGAATAAGCTTGAGGAGTGTCGAAAAGCTATCCCTGCATGGGTTATGCCGCTTTATCAAGTCGTTCAAACTACAAAACCAAATATTGGACTATTTGACATTGTAATCGTTGATGAGGCGAGTCAATCGGGTCCTGAAGCTCTCTTGTTGAGTTATATCGGAGCAAAAATAATTGTAGTTGGAGATGATAAACAAATAACACCTCTCAATCCGGGAATAAACCGTGAGCAAGTGAATTCACTTCGACAAATGCATCTCAAAGGAATACCACATGAAGATTCACTTGGTCTTGAAGGAAGTCTTTTCTCTCAGACAGAACTTCGCTTCCCTGGGAGAGTTCGACTGAGAGAACATTTCCGTTGCATGCCTGAAATTATTCAATTTTCAAATAATCTATCGTACAGTACCGAACCACTAATCCCACTTCGACAGTATGGGAATAAACGACTTGTCCCTATTATGACAACACATGTTGAAGGAGGCTATAGGAAAGGACGTTCTCCTAATATTTTGAACGAACCAGAGGCGAAAACGCTTGTTGAAAAAATCGTTGAGTGTAGTAAAAACCCAGAATATATAGATAAAACTTTCGGTGTAATAAGCTTATTGGGCGAAACTCAAGCAAATCATATCGGAAATTTGCTTGTTAATGAAATTGGTGCATCTGAAATAGAAAAAAGACGCTTGCATTGTGGTAGACCAAGGGATTTTCAGGGCGATGAACGTGATGTGATTTTTCTGAGCATGGTAGATGCTCCTGAGGATGGAAGGATCTGTCGAAAATTCCGTGATGCTGAAACCCAAAGAAGATTCAATGTTGCAGTGAGTCGAGCGAAGGACCAGCTATGGCTTTTTCATACTCCAACTATAAATGATTTGCACCCGGATTGTCTCCGCCATCGATTACTTAAATATTGTTTGAATCCCCATGTTGAAAGCATTGTCGGGGAGCTTGATATTGAATCTATACGACGGCTGGCGAATTCGGATGCGCGCAACAGAAGCCAGCCTCCAGATCCTTTTGATAGTTGGTTTGAGGTAGATGTGTTCCTCAAAATTGCAGAGAGAGGATTTAGAATATATCCTCAATTTGCAGTTGCAGGCTATAAAATTGATTTGGTAGTTGAAGGATTAGAGGGGAAACTTGCGATAGAATGTGATGGGGATCATTGGCATGGTCCTGAACGTTATGAAGCTGACATGATTAGGCAACGAACGTTAATGCGTTGTGGGTGGACCTTCTGGAGAGTGACTGGAAGTGAATTCTATCGTGATCCAGAGGGATCTTTGGAGTCCCTCTGGGAGGAGCTTGAGGGCTTGAAAATTTGGCCAAGGAACAGATGGGATGAACAGCACTCATCGAAGGAGAAAGAAGAATCTGAGAAAGATTACAAAGCATCTGGCAAACAAGACAGCACCAAGAAAGAAGCTGGAGCGGAGACTCCTCCCTTGGGAAAATTTGCTAAAGATAAAGAACAAAAAAGAATTCATGTCAAAACAGGCAAAAGTACTCCCCAAAAAAAGAGAGGAGTGGATAGAAGAGGAGGGCCAGAGGCTTTTTCTCCGGCAGTGATTCAAATCGCTATTGTTGAGGCATTAAAAAAATGTCCAAATAACACTTGTCAATTAAAAAAGATAACTAAGGTAGTTCTGGGTGAACTTGGGATTATTACAAGAGGGAATCCAAGAATTGAATTTGATAAACGTGTTAAACGGAATATTGGCGTGCTCAAACGCCAAGGAATCATCGAGCTTTATCATACACAGAAAGAAAAGCGTCTTCGGCTCCTTGCAACGGAGGATCAAAAGTCATTACTGTAATATAGATTCCCGCAGGATTTGCAAGATTTTTCCGATTGGAGAAAAATTCTCACGATGAGAAGAATAGAGGATAAAGAAGCCATAGGCATGAAAGCCAAGAAAGGGAAGCCTGCAATCGGAACGAGGCCGAGTAAAACAGAATTAGAGAAGCTGTATGTCAAGGATTCCAAATCAATAAGAGAAGTAGCTGAAATCCTCGGCTGCTCAAAGGATATGGTTCATCGAACCCTTAAAAAATACGGAATTGACATCAGGCGAAACGCCAGTCGATCCAGACTTCGGATAATTAGCCTACAAAACCTGGAAGCTGGGATTAAGGCGAAAGGGATCAGGGGATTGGCAAGGGATCTGGGAGTCGATGAAGGGACGATCCGCCATCACCTGAAGGTCAGAAGGAGGAAATTATGATCGGTGTCATAACGGCCTTTTTAGGTGTACTTTTGGCTGGAGTATGTATAGTAAGATTCAATATTCCGCCAGTTATTCTAATAATTGTCTTTGGCGTTTTAGGAGTAATCAGTCAAATCGTATACGCACGTAGCCTTAATAAGTATTTAGAGGGTGTTGATCCTGTTAAATATGGGGCACGCTCTTTGAAGGACTTACGAACAGTGATGCCAATTCCGTTTTTTATTATTATCCTCAGTAAACTCGCAGTGCTTTTTGGATTTGCAGTTTTGGTATCAGTTCTGGCATTATTTGGATTTTACAATTAAGCGGAATCCGTGTCGCATAACACATCTTATGTAAACTTATTTCCACAACAATTAGTGCTTTAAATTAAGTATATACGGTATATAGGAAGCTGTGGAAAACTTGCCCCCTGCCTCTACCCTTACCTATCCATCGTTTCCCGTAAAAGAGCACTCATAGATATGTTTTTCAGCCTAGGATCGTGTGTTTGGAGCCGCTCTCACCTAGGTTCTCTGCCCAGCCCTTTGATGGAACAAATGGCTCCTCTTCCTCAATGATAGGTGGACAGAAAGGCGAGACTCCTGCCTTGTTTATCATGAGTAGTAGCATTTCCATCTTGGCGTCCTTTAAAAGTGGCTGTGGGCTTGGAGTAAAGCTCCTCCCAGCTGAAGCTTTTTTATAAAACTGCCAGGACATCTCCGGAAGTTTCGTCATATTCCAAAATCTCGACTCCCTTTGGTATCAGGTGACCGTAATTCCGCACGTAGTATGATGCGAGACTTTCGTTACGCTTATCACTGAGATCGCGTAGCACAAAGAGCACTTTTCGGAATTCAGGAGGCGCAAGATAGAAATAATACATTGCTTCATTCCAGACAGTAATCTTGGCGCTCGGAATGTTTCCACCAGCCGTCCATCGATGAGACTTGCACTCAATAAGAATCGCCGGATCTGTGGAGCCTAGATCGAATTGTCGATCCTTCAGATTGCAGGTAGCCCCCAGCCGGACTGCAAAATTGCTTTCTAGGCACACACCCTTCTGTCTGAAGTATTCCTGAGCGACTGACTCAAAATCACGGCCCACCTGTGCATTAGAGACCGATCCAACCCTTTGGAAGTTTTTAATATCCATAGCGTTCAAACATATATTATACAGCCGTTCTGGTTGTGCTTTTGCGACAAATCTCTCAAAATTTTTCCCTAATTACTGCCCATTAACATCCAAAAATAACAGTAACACACCAAAAACGACACGGTCAAGTACTAAACAAGCGACATAAATCCCCCATAACCTCCAAAACTATAGAGTTTAAGTTAGACACCACACTTGAATCAATAAAAAAACAGCCACCGAGTCCCTCAGAAATAATCTCCCCTCTCCTCGGCTGCTATCAAGGGTTCCTGCTGGACGCGGTGTGGAGGTGGAGGCCGTTGGCCATGAAGGTGAGTTTAAGGTGAGCGATAATTTTGTCGATAAATGTAAAAATTCCTCTTGCTCTTGAAATGACCTTACGCAAATACTCAGACCCAGGCCTCCCTGAAGTTGAAGATATGAGGAAGAGGCAAGCTGGGTTGAGGGATAAGGAAGTATAGGGGAATTCTGTATCCAAGGGGAAAGTATACTTAACCTTACTTGTCTATCAACTTATAAACGTTTGATAGCCATAAATCGTACGCTTCTTGCACTTTTGATTTGTTGATAGGTTTGATTTTCACTAGAAGCGTCTGTTTACTCTCACGGAAAATTCCAAACGCTTTTATCTCTCTTTGCATATCTGCAATGTCTTGAGTAGTAGCATTAAGATATTCAAGTTTCGCAAACGAAATCTCCACTCTGTCTGGCGGATAGAAAAAGGCAATCGGAGCACGCTTCTCATCTTTAGATAAGGCGACACCAACTGAGAACCCAGAAACTCCCCAATTAATGCTTTGATTTCTTTTTTCAGCCTCATCCAGAACATATTCAAAAAAAGAGGCAGTATCAGAAGAACATTTATTTAAAAATTCTTCACGGTTTGTTAAAGCTTTTGATCTTCCAGATGCTTTTTTACTGCGGACTGACTCAGTAAGACCAATCACGCGAGGCACAATGGCTTTTTGCCCCTCTCCGATGTACTGTTTGACTTCAATCGCAATTACCTCCGTATCTACCATTTGTTCATTCAAAAATTCCACTATCCTACGAAGCTCTCTTGGAATACTATCCGAAACAAATATCAAACGAACTTTTCCTTTCTGTAGATTTACCTCGACTTGGTTCCAAAAATCCTCGATCTCATCTGAATCTTTACATTCCAGAACCTCCTGAATTTCTTCATCTAAAGAACTTTTTGCTTTTTGTGCTGTCTCAGTCGCAGTTTGCCGTAGACGTTCCATTGTCCAATACTTAGTTCCATTTGCCGCATAATCCAGCATCTGTGCGACTACTTCTCTTCTAATGCGTGTGTCTGAAGCACGTTTGCATTCTACAAAAGTAGGAATGGCATCCTGATCAATAAAAAGGTGGTCAAGACTCCATGTATCTGATTCATCCACTTCGCCAGGGATCCCCATTTCCCTAGCTATAAAAATCCAACGACGTGGATTCTCTGGATTAATCTGGTCTCCAGCCAATAAATCTTGATATTTAGCAAGAAGCTCTTGGAGAATGTCTTCTCTTTCAAATAAACATTCAGTCATTGGATGGAGACTTTCGTTTGCCTGGCCGACAAGAAATATTTTGCCACCTTTCATCTTAGATCTCCCTGAATGAGTTCACAGAAATTAAAGATATTGAAAATTTCTCAGCTTTGTGTGTCGACAACCAAGAATAGAAATATCATAGGTAGAACAATGAATCAAACATTGTTAGGATAGAGCTAAGTAAGAAATTATTCTTCCTCTGGAAAACACAGATCCGGCCTCCAGGGGGAAGCGATATAAGTAAGAAATTGTCTTAATTGAAGGAATAGAGGGGGGTATAGGGGAATTTTTCTTCTCAGTGAGCTGTATGCTTTATCTTACTTGTCTCTCATAAATTTATATTTTTTTCTATGATTCATCCCACTTAGTTGTAATCCCATGTATATTTCCAAAATTCACCGTAG
>CAZSPM010000167.1:0-5498 GCA_964608785.1 uncultured Eubacteriales bacterium | reverse complement strand
TGTCAAATCGTTTCTACCTCGATATGTTCTGTAAACTATTTTTGTGATGCCCTATTCATACTAATTTTGCTTCATCTAAAGAAATTCCCTCTCCTGAAGAATTCTTCGGTTTTAAAATTGGCGCAGATTACCACCTAATTAATTATAAATTGACACTAGAGTACTGGAAAAAGCTTGAGAGCCTCTCTGAAAGGATAAAACTTTTTAAATACGGAATAACATCAGGCAACAGGCCTATGATATTTGCTGCTATTTCATCAAAAAATAACGTAGCCAAGCTTAACCACTATAAGGAAATCTCCAAAAAGCTTTCCTTAACCAGAGGATTATCTGAAGAAAATGCAAAAAGATTATCATCCGATGGAAAAGCTATAGTGTGGATCGACGGAGGGCTTCATGCAACAGAGGTGGCACCAGCCCAACACATCATACAGTTAACCTATGATTTACTAACTGATGAATCAAAAAAAGCAAAAAGAATGCGAAATGCAGTGATTGTCATGCTTGTTCTGCCAAATCCAGATGGAATGGATATGGTTGCCGAATGGTATCAAAGTAACCTTGACACACCTTACGAGACCAGTCCCCTCCCCTGGCTTTATCAAAAATATATCGGGCATGACAACAACCGAGATTCTTTTATGCTCAGTGTTCCAGAAACATCGAATATAAATCAACTGGTCAATCATGACTGGTATCCTCATATTTTTTATAACCATCACCAAAGAGCTCCATTTCCTACCCTAATATTCATTCCTCCTGATAGTGAGCCCACTAATCCCAACCTACACCCTCTGCTCTTGCGCTGGCAAAATTTCATAGGAGCGGCTATAGCCAAGGCATTCGAATCCGAAAGAAAACAAGGGGTAATATCTCGATTCCTTTTCGATACTTGGTATCCGGGCTATGTCACCCAAGTCTGTGACTTTCACAATATTATCTCGACATTTTCTGAAACATTTCTTTATCACTATGCCACGCCCCATTTCTATACGGTTCGTGACTTCCCTGAAGAATACAGAGATTTCACGATAACACTGTTCTTTACCAATCCATGGAAAGGTGGATGGTGGCGCCTGCGAGACGCTGTTGAATACTGTCTAACCGCTTCTAAGGCTGTGATCGACATCGCGGCAAAACATCGGGAAGAAATCCTCTATGCAAAATATGCGATGGGCAAGGAGACCATCGAAAGATACCAGAAAGAGCCGCCCTTCGGATGGCTAATCCCAAAAAAACAGAGGGATCCTGGAGTTACAGCCCAATTAATCAATAAATTAATCACTCTTGACCTGGAAGTTTACCAAGCAGAAGAACCTTTCCATGCCGATGGAAACAATTATCCAGAAGGAACAATCATTCTACCCACAAGCCAGCCTTTCGGACGCTTCTTAAAGACACTTTTTGAAATTCAAGTCTACCCTGACCTGAGAAAATATCCGGACCTGTGGCAGAGTATTGTCGAGCCCATAAAACTAAAGACCCCTCCTCTCCGGAGCTATGATGTCCTGGGATGGACTCTTCCCATGCAGATGGGCATAAAGACTGTCACATTAAATACTCCTCTTCAGGTAAAAATGAGACGAATCCAGAAATACAATCTTGACAAAGGGAATGTCTCGGGTTCAGGAAATTATGGTTTCCTTATTCCATACACAACAAAAAATGGTGTCCTCGCTGCAAACCTCATTCTCAAAGCAGGAGGAAAAATTCACTGGGCAAAAGAATCATTCAAAAGCAATGGAAAATCATATCTTCCAGGTACCCTGATTGTTTCAATTTCAAGCTTTTCGGCAAAAAAAATGAAACAATTGGCTGAAAATTTGGCCCTCCATGTAACCAGAATAAAGAAAAAACCCTCTATCAAGACTTACAGCCTCACTCAGCCAAGAATTGCACTTTACCAGCCTTGGACTGCTAACTTGGATGAAGGATGGATACGTTTGATTCTTGAAAACTACGAATTCCCTTTCGCCACTATCCATAATGCAGAAATAAGGGCAGGAACTCTCAAAGAGCGCTTCGATGTCATCATCCTGCCAAACCAACGACCACGCTCTATTATCAACGGACATCAAAAGGGCACCATGCCTCCAAAATATGTGGGCGGGATATCTCCCTCAGGCGTAAGAAACCTGAAAAAATTCGTCGAGCTTGGAGGAACTTTGGTCACATTGGGCTCTTCAAGCAACCTTCCAATAGATGAGTTCAGGATTCCTGTTAAAAATGCCATAAAATCCTTAAAATCAGATGAATTCTTTGCGTCAGGACTCTTGGTTAAAGCCATTTTTAACCAGAATCATCCCGTAGCTTACGGTATGCCGAAAGAGGCAGCTTGTTTCTTTGCTCACAGCCCCACCTTTCAAACCTGGCCTTCATCCAAAGAGACCGCTGAAGCTAAAGTCATCGGGCACTACCCCGAGGAAAATATTGTGTTGAGTGGCTGGATGCACGGGGAGGAGCACCTCAAAAATAAAGCGGCTGTAGTCGAAGCCCCTTTAGGAAAAGGCAAAATTATTCTCCTTGGTTTCAGGGTTCAGCACAGAGGCCAAACTGTCGGGACTTTCAAGCTCCTCTTCAATTCACTCTTTTACGGAGCAGTTAAACAAAAATAGTGAAACAGAATAAATTTTAAAATTTTTGCATTGCTATTTTGAGTCCTGTAAGATATGGCTCATCTTGCAACATATATCAATCTCTTTAAAGTGATAATAAATAACTCTCTTTGAACATGGCTAATCAAGAAAAACAGGAAAAACCTCATCTCTTAAGAAAATTAAACCTCCTTGATGCCACATTTCTGGTTATCGGAGCAGTTATTGGATCAGGGATATTCATGACAACGGGCTTTATAGCTGAGTATCTCCCCTCTCCAGGTCTGATCCTTATTATCTGGCTGGTTGGAGGCTTTATTACCTTGTGTGGAGCACTCGCTTTTGCTGAGCTGGGCGCCATGTATCCCAAATCAGGAGGCCAATACGTCTATTTGCGTGAAGCCTACGGACCTTGGGCCGGCTTTCTTTACGGATGGGGATTTTTCTGGGTTATAGAATGCGGAGGAATAGCTACTCTAGCCGTAGCTTTTGGCGAATTTTTCGGATATTTTTTTCCTTCATTATCAACGAAGGCTTACATTCTTAAGCTGAATCTCGTCGGCTTCGATTATTCACTATCTGCAGGTCAACTTGTTGCTGTCGCTTCGATATTGATTCTCTCTGCGGTAAATTATTTCGGAGTAAAGAGCGGTATCGTGGTTCAGAATATCTTTACTTTCCTGAGAATTGCCTCTATTGCTGCTCTGGTTGTTCTTGGCTTGACCATAGGAAAAAAATCGGGTGTCAGTGACTTCGACCAATTATTCTCGGGTAATGCTGCCTTTGATTTTAGACTTTTTGGCCTTGCTCTAATCGCTGTTTTCTGGACTTATGACGGCTGGTATTCTGTGAGCTGCACGGCAGAGGAGGTTAAAAAACCGGAAAGGAATATCCCGCTTGGACTGATCTTCGGGATTCTCAGTATCGTGCTCATCTATATGCTGGTCAACCTAGTTTATATTCTTGCTCTCCCTGTTGACCAGATGAAAGGTATCACACGCATCGGAGAGCTGGCCTCTACCCAGCTTTTTGGCCAGACTGCAACATTGTTCATTTCCGGTACGATAATGATCTCTATTTTTGGCTGCCTCAGCGCTTCAGTCCTCTACGGGCCTCGAGTCTACTTTGCCATGGCAGAAGATGGCGCATTCTTCAAAAGCATGAAATATATCCATCCGCGCTATCGAGTTCCGACAAAGGCCATTCTATGGCAAGCTGTCTGGGCCTCCCTCCTCTGTCTATCAGGAACGTATCAGGACCTTTTTGAATATGTTGTCTTCGCATTTGTCATATTTTTTGCAGCCACAGGGCTTGCTGTCATTGTCCTTCGTTTTAAACAGCCCGATATCAAAAGGCCCTATAAAACTTGGGGTTATCCTTTCCTTCCTATCTTATTCATCCTGGTTAATCTAGCGGTTTTCTTCAATACAATATGGGCCCAACCAATGCAATCGCTAATTGGGTTGATCATCCTCCTTGTCGGAATCCCGGCTTTCCTTTATTGGAAAGCAAAGACAAGAAAACGCCTGTTTTATCCAAAAAAATGAATTATTGTCCAATTTATTGAAGTAAATCGAATATTCAAGGTAAAACGTTTTATTCTAAGTTACTGATATAAATATAATTACGCAAAAAATAATGTTTGGCATAAAAGTTGCTTCACAATATTATGCTTATTATATGTTAGGTTATTGGTTATTATATAGCTTGTATTCTTTTAAGTTTTTTTACTATAATGAAGAAAAAATATAAATCCCGTTCCGAGTTAGGGGAAGGACATGGGTTTAGCTATAGATAAAGGGGAAAGCCTTAAATCTACTTTACGTTCCCCAAAATTTCTATGAAAGGAGAAAAAATCATATGAAAAAGAATCTTATCAGATTCAGTACATTGGTTGTAATCCTAACCCTGATGATAACAGGCTACTCTTATGCCCAGCGTGTCACAGGAAAGATAACTGGGGTTGTCACGGATGATGAAGGCGTCCCCATCCCTGGTGTCACTGTGGAAATTTCAAGTCCCGCTTTAATGGGCGGAATCCATTCGCAAGTAACATCAGATAAAGGGATCTATCGATTCCTTAATCTCTCTCCCGGAACTTACACGGTCGTTTTCAAATTACAAGGATTCCAGACTATCACAAGAGAAAACGTGAGAGTCTCTATAGACAGTACTGTGACCGAAAACATTATGATAAAACCAGCGGCTATTGAGGAAGCCGTTACTGTCACAGCCGTATCTCCCATAGTAGATGTGGAAAGCTCTGCAACAAGCACAACCTATGATAGGGATCTAATGGAAAAGCTTCCCACGGCCCGTTTTACCTATTTCGATATCATCAAGCAGAATCCTGGTTTCACAACAAACTACGGAGACGCCTCCTCCAGAATTTCTGCTTTCGGCTCCAATTCTGAAGAAAATGCCATGTACATGGATGGAGTCGATTTGAGCAATCCTGAGATCGGAACAGCCTGGCTCTGGCCCAGTTTCGATATATTCGAAGAAGTTGAGGTCTCAGGGATAGGATCTCAAGCCGAGTACGGTAACTTCACAGGGGCTGTTGTAAACATCGTAACAAAATCAGGTGGAAACACATTCTCTGGTACAGCAAGCTATTATGGCCAGTTTGACGCCCTCACGGGTGACAACAATCCTGAACCATACAACGAAGCAACTGGCGAAGGATATTATTCCTACAATCGGGTCAAGTTCTATGATGTCGCACTCACTTTAGGTGGACCACTAGTCAAAGACAAGGTTTGGTTCTTCGGAATGTACCAAAAGCAGATCGACAAAGGCTCTGGATGGCAGGATGATCCCGAATTCCACAGTGAGTATCGAGGCAACGAACAATTCATCAAAATTTCAATGAGGTTCTCGACCAAACTCTTACAGTTGATTGGC
>CAZSPM010000166.1:0-5533 GCA_964608785.1 uncultured Eubacteriales bacterium | reverse complement strand
CGGGTGATGGCGCTTTGAATAAAGCTTTCCACCAGTTGGCGGACTTTTTTAACTGCAGTTAGAACTTCATTATTGGTACTTTTATAGTAAACTCTGTCATAGCTTTTACGGCCCTCAAGTATGGCATCGCAGTAAAACAGAGTGCCGTCACTAAGTTTTTTTTCTCCATAATCAGCATCTCTTTTATTTTTTTGATCTTCAAAAATTATTTTTTCACGCTCTACAAGTTTCTGGGTTTGTATTGCGTAATATAGAGTAGTAAAAACTAATATTACAATTAATTCAGATTGTATAATTTTATCCCTCTCAGGACACAACAGGATTAAAACCAGAATGAAAATCAATGCTCCAAAAGCCATTATAGTTATCAATTCTTTGTTTTTATCCCACAAGTTTTTCATTTTACCCTCTTGCTTTTGACCCATTTGATGAGGTCTTCTTTTAGAAACAGAACTCTTCCATTGATTTTTGAAAATGGGATGCTCCTCTCTTTAACAAGACGGTCTAATGTTGAGGTTGAAATTTTCAAATACTTAGCCGCCTCTTTTCTGTTCATAATATCATCATTTGTCATTTATTTTCCTCATTCGTTATCATATATTACCAAGTTTAAATCCAGAGCATCTATTTGTCAAGGATTAATTTTCTACAAATCTGGCTAACTTCATGAGAATTTCCTTACCTATCATCCGTCTACCAAATGAGGCGTTTCATCCGTCTGACATTACTCAGCGGTCATCTTTAGAATAAGGAGCCGGGACTTCCTGGCACCATTCGCAGCAAACCCAGAAGAATCCATTTAATTTTTTATTTTTATATTTTTCAAAGACTCTCGTGCTCCATCATAAAAACCATTGATAATTACAATAAATCGAAATTGTGCTTCTTCGTTTGGTTCGAAATCGGATCCTAATCCAAGTCGATCACAGAGAGCAAACATGAGTAATCCTACGGTGACTTTTCTCTTCCAAGCATCCTCAGTAAATAGACGGTTCAAGGGTCGTGCGATACTTGTTGGATCGTAGCCTTCTTCACAAAACTTACCAAATAAATCCATTCTCTTTCTATTGACAACATCAAGATATACCCTATCTGCCATTTTTTCTGTTGTTCTTCCTAGAGTGCTAGATCGTGCAATTGCTTGATTATAAGATTCCATATCATCCCAAATATCTTCTCTTTTTTTTTCGTGCAAGTAGTCCTTTGTGAAATCACTTTGAACAACAGCGAGTCTATCTCCAAATTCATGTAGCCAAGCAAGTGCAAATAACTCAAATCTTAGAATAACTACCTCGGCAGCGAACGTCTTCGAATCGACATTAGCAAAATTCTGATCAACCTCAGCTACTAAATTCTTTGCACTATCGGAAGCAGCGGTGCCAGCGTCAATACTCCCAATCATTGGATTTAAAATATATTTTTCATAAAAATCACGGCAAAAATCTTCGAGGTTAACTTCTTGTTTTTTTCTGAATAAACTCATAAATGTTTTCCTGTTATGCCTTATCCTGAATCTCTTCCGCACAATAAGGGCATTTTTTCATTACTTCCTCCCTACTATCTCTTCAACACCACACAAAAGAGGATAAAAGCAAAACCTGCAATAAATATTATTAAAGACATTTCTGTTATAAGAAGGTCTTTATTCAAGAGATATTTTGTGATAACTGGAGATAATATTTGGTTAGGGTTATCATTTATGGCTTTCAAATATTTCTCAAGGTCCATATCACGATATTTTGCGTAGTTTTTCACGAATATAGGGATGAAAACAAAGCCTCTATCTATATCTCCTCTTATAGAGCCTGCTGGACCAGGTGATATCTGAACAGTTTCAGATTCATACGGAACAAAAAGAATTGCCATTATCAAAATATACCCAAAAACCAAAAGAATATTCCTTTTGCATTTTCTCATTCGCTGACCCCCAGCGTGATTATATTACATATCTCTCAGCCAGGTTGTCAATCCAAAGCCCTCACATCGTTTCTAAGGCACAACCTCAATCCGAACAGAGAAATCCCATCAGGCTCTTAATATAGGGCTCCGGGAATCAGCCGTGCCTCTCGGTCTTTGTCTTTAAACTCAATCATCATCTTTCCTGCAAAAACATCAGCCGTGCCCTCTCGCATTTCTTCATCTTGCCAATAGCTGGACTTTCCATGTTCCCGGAAAAACCAACAATGATGAGCCTCGTGGGCAACAGTCCTTAGAATTTCATCAAAGGAAATGTCAGCCCGGATGCTGATCTTATTGCTGGTCCCTGGATTGGCCTCACCACAAAGAGGCTTGTCGCTTTTCACCCCTCTGAATACCCGATAATTTCGAGGTTTGTCTTCCTCAACCCATTCGATCCACAAATCAGGTAACCCCAAATGTTTCTTGACCCGCTCAAAAAACCCGTTGATCTTATACAGCTCGTGATCCAAGAGAAGCGTCCTGTTTTCATCGACCGGGGTATAAAAGAAACTCAGTTTATACCCCATTTTGGATGCTATCCAACGGGCACGATCAAAAAGCCTGACCTCGATGTAAAACTTGGACCTTAAGTTCATTATTCTCTCGATAATTTTGTAATTCATTTTTTTCCTCCTTATTCAATTTTTATGCTAGTGTTCGATGCTATATACTTCACGAACTGCCTTGTCTCTCCCATCTGACCATTCCTCATGGACGGCAGCAGAACCTCGGTCCAGGTCGGGATTTTACACTGACTCTCAGAAGCATCGGTCCTTTTTCTCAAGGTCAGCCTAGCCTCTTTTCTAAATTCAACCAATTCGGACTCAAGCTCTTCCGCTTCCTTTAGCTTTTTTGCAAAAACTTTGATCCGTTCCTCAAACAGCTTCATATAGTGCTTATTGATTTCATCTCTAGCAGCGGTCCGGTATTCGTTAAGAATCCCTACCATGATCTGCTTTTTCTTTTTTGCTTCCTCAATCTCATTTTTGAGTGCAGGTCTCCGTTTCCTCATCTCTTGCAATTCCTTTTTCCTCTTCTCTGCCCGGGGGTCCTCTAAGATTTCGAGTTTTAGCACCTCATCGGACAGCGGCTCATTTTCAGCGTTAAGGTCCCTGAGTTTCCCTTCGAGCCCTATTATCCGACCCTCAATGGCAGTAAACTCTTGCTTCATCCGCTCATATCTTTTTACTCTTTCCATTTTCGTTTACCTCCGTTTCAAATTTTCAATCTATATTCATTCCGGATAATCCGGTTATTACTCATTACTCACCTATATTTAAATCACGTTCAAGCCGCTTGACCCAGCCAGGACTTTTCTCGAGACCCCTCTCGTCGTCATCAATGTCAATACCCATCACACCGAATCCAAATTCCTTCCTGGTTTCAATCGCCTTTACAACACCGGCAATGACATTGCATATATCATCATGAGCTCCAGGAAAGTGATCAACCAAATCTTTGCCACTTGAGCGAGTTCGTCTTTCCAATCCCGTGATCTGGCCGATCATTTTGGGATGATCCGGCAACTCAACTGTGCCCTGTGTGAGCATCGGAAGGAGCTCCAGATACAACTCGCTTTTATTTCGCTCTGAAGATTCATAGTCAATATTGGCTTCTCTAAATTCGGCTGATACCCATTCCCCCGCGTACTTATCGCCCATCACTTTGGAAATTCCGTATGATCTCATAATCTTCGAAAATTCCCGGACAACCTCTTTCGGTTTGAACGGCGGCTTTTTTTCCTCAAGGCGATCTATCACAACCGTCTTAGTGGAGCCCCTTTTATGTGCGATCGCAAGAGTAAAAGAATCCCCTCTTCCCCCGCTCGGATCAGCGAAGGCGTAATATTGGACATTCGCGACTCTGGGCAGCATCCCCCGGCCAGGAATAACACAGGCTTCAACAATCTCCTGGGACACATACGCCTCAAGGTCCTGACGGAACCGGGCTAGGTATTCGCTGGAGGCTGCGGCATAATCTTTCTCGAGCTCCTTCTTAATGATTGAGGACCGCATACACGGATTCAAGAATTCTGTGGAAGCCTGAAACACAAGGGTGTCAGAACGTTGACCGTAATTCTTTCTGTAGTCCTCCCACACAAGCCCACGTTTTGCATACGGAGTGCTGATCAGGATCAGCTTTGATTTCTCAAACTGAGCAAGCCCGGGACGAATGGAATTGATAACCTCTTTGTCGACATCGGCCCTGCCCTCTACTTTCCAGAAGGCCGCCTCATCTCCGATAAAACAAACCGGAGCGATTCCCCGGATTGCCCCGACTGAGCAAGGATAGATCGCAATCCTGACACCGTTGTTCAATTCGATCTCTTCAGCTGTAATGTTTGTTATCATCTTTGAGAGAATCGGGGACGCCTGTAATTTCCCAAGACAGTATTTATAAAGAACTCGAGCCTGACGCTTATCTCGGGCAACCAGGACAACAAAGCCCTCTTCTCCAACGGAAAATTTGTGATTCCGGCATGTGGCCTCGTAAAGAGCTATGTTCGATGCAATTTTATCCGACTTCCCGGCTCTCCGGCCGCAGACAAACAACGCCTCTCGGTATTCCTTTGGATAATAGCCAGCCTCTCCTGAGCACTTCCGGTATATCCCCTTTTCCTTCTTATCCAGCGGCAATCCATAGTCCGCTTTTAACGCTACTTTCTGCGGAACCGAAAGGGATTTGTCATTGATCAGCTTTTTATCTTCAATGAATTCAATGATGTCCATCATTTCACCTGGACTCCCGGTCTGTTCGTTAGGCCAATCTTCGCTTTTTTCGGCTTCTCGTATCGTCTCCTCTATCAAGTCCTTATTTTTTGATAATTCCTGAGCTTGATGCGATTGTTTTTTCGTTATGCCATCGGGGAGTGATGGTTGTATCAGAGTTCCCCTGCCGGAACTCTGATAATTTTTTGTTACAGTTGGCAATAATTCCCCCATCTTTGCTTCTGCCCATAAAATTGCAGCCCCCATTCTTTGTCCATCTTCTAAAGCCTTGTCTTTTATTTCTTTTGAGAGAGTAAGGTCATCAATCAACTTGAGCTTTGCCCTGTACGCCTCAATTTTCCTTTGCCCTATATGCATCAATTTCTTTCCCCTTTTCCCCGAGTGAGAATAAATGACACCATGAGAGGCGTTCTAAGCGACGATCCCTTTCCTGGATATATCACAAACCCCTCGCCCTTCTCCCCTGAAACACCCTGGTTAACGTCATGCTGAAGACTCCCCGTTTTTATTAAAAGTCTCTTCCGCTTTCTGCAGGGCAGTAATCAACCTGGGTAAGAGATCGATGTTGATACAAACCCCCTTCTTTGTAGGCTGCCGATCCTTGGAATCGGCCGGGTTTGTCAAAGTCCATATCCTCACGTCAACATATTCCTGACCTTTAAATTCTGTTATGTTGACCTCAACAAGCTCTGAGCTGTTTTTATGAAACTGATCGATCAGCTTATTCTGTTGTTCCATTTTTCTTCTCCTTCTTATCATCCCCATACTCCCGGGCCGCATATTCCATGAGATTCACAACCTCGTTTGATTGCCGCTTGTTGATCCCCAGGGCTGCAAGGTCTAAG
>CAZSPM010000165.1:0-5539 GCA_964608785.1 uncultured Eubacteriales bacterium | reverse complement strand
CTGGCTATTACTCGGGAACTTTTAATAATCTGTTGGTCTGTCTTGCCCAGCACGTAGATAATCTCCGGAAATCCTCTTCTTAATTCCCGATGATGGTCGATTTTAGCGAAGTTCAAGTCCTGATAAGGGAAATCTTTCAGGATTCGAAGAGCATCTTTGGGAGTGATCTTACCTTGATGCAGCTTATTCAGGGTGTCTTCTAGCTTTGATTTCATCCCTAAAATTCTACCACAAATAGATCCATACTTTCCAATGGGGTCAGACCTTTAAAACTTTAGTTATTCTTTGGGTTGCAGCGGGCTCAGGCTTTTGATACTTTCTGTCATTCCTGTACCTGCTACCCGCCTTCGCGGGCACAAGCTTCGCAGGCACAAGCTATGCGGGAATGACATTATTTTCAACCCCGATGCATCCCCGTTGCAGAGGAGATGGTTTTGCGTTATACTGGTCGAGTCTGCGAGATAAAATACATCTAATGGAGATCATGCGGAGAGTTTTTTGTACAGAAGAGATATTTAAAAGACAGAAAATGATAGAGAAGAGCACAATTCAAAAAGAGATCCCTCTTTCGGGAATTGGCGTCCATTCAGGAACGAACGTCGATCTTATACTGAAACCCTCCTCCTCTGGCCAGATTATTTTTCGACGGACCGATCTCGACAATCTTGAATTTAGTATAAATCCAAAAAAAATTGAGACTTTAAGCTCGACTTCTCTTGCAGAAGATGATGACAAAATACAGACCATCGAGCATTTGATGGCTGTTCTGTATGCCTTCGGCATAGATAGTCTGATTATTGAGCTAAATGGGAATGAGATTCCCATCATGGATGGGAGCGCCTCTCCTTTTGTTCAGGCTATCCTCAGAGCTGGGATCAAACTTCTCCCAGAGAAGAAAAAAATCATTAAAATTCTCAAGCCATTTATCATTAAGGAAAAAGAAGCTTCTGTTTCTTTTTATCCTGATTCAGATTTTAAGATAACTTATTGTATCGAATATGATCATCCTGTGATCCAAAAACAAGAGCTGACTCTTCGTGTAGACATGAAAAGTTTTGTGACTGAAATTGCCCCGGCACGAACTTTCGGATTCTTAAGAGATGTCCCTAAACTGAGAGCTCAGGGATTAGCCCAGGGGGGTTCGTTAGAAAATGCCGTCGTTCTTGATGAAAAAGAGGTTATAAGTGGCCCATTGCGTTATCCAGAAGAGTTCGTACGGCATAAAATACTGGATCTAATAGGGGATCTTTCTCTTTTATGTTCTCCTGTTATGGGGCATTTTAAAGCACATAAAGCGGGTCACCGGCTCCATTTGAAGGCGATTAATTTTATTTTGGATAGTCCCGAATTCTGGGCTTATGAGGAAGAAGGCATTCCTTCATCACTCATGAATTCAGTAGATATTATCCAAAAACCAGAAGAGAATTGACCTATTTTTTCTTGTCAAAACCTGGCTTCTAATATAAAATGGTTGGAGCCAAGACACAAAGCATTCGAGGGAGATTAAAAGTGATAGATACAAAAGAGAAAGCAACAAAGGACCATTACGAGAAGATTCTTTCCACTTACACTAGAGCCATGAAGCCCTTTCATAAAGGAGATTATAAAAAGGCAGCCGAGATGCTTAAGGAATTTGTAGAAAAACATCAAGATGAGAAGGAATTTGTTGACCGGGCGCAAATTTATCTGGAAATATGTAAGGGCAGGAAAGCGAAGGAAAAGATTCAATTGAAGACATTTGATGACTATTATCGATATAGCGTTTATAAAGTCAATCAAGGGAATTATGAGGAAGCCCAGAAATTGTTGGAAAAAGCTCGGGCGATGAATCCTAAGGAAGGTAAAGTCCTCTATTTAATGGCTGATGCTTATTGCTTGATGAACAGGAAAGAACAGTGTTTAGAACACTTGAAGAAAGCTATTCAAATGGATAGATATTTTAGAATACTGGCACAGAATGAAGCTGATTTTGAATCTCTAAAAGAAGATAAGAAATTTAAGTTGATAACAAGAATGACATGAAAAAAGGCTTTCTTGCTCTCATACTAGCCGCTGGCAAGGGGACCAGATTCAAATCAGAAAAGATAAAAGTTCTCTATCCTATGCTGGGCAAATCTATGCTCAGATTGACTATAGACTGTATTCATAGGCTGAATCCAGAGAAGGTTTATATCGTAGTCGGCTATCAAAAAGATGACGTCATGAGTGAAGCTTCCTCCAAGAGGGTTTACTTCATACACCAGAAAGAGCAGTTGGGAACTGCACATGCTGTTCTGGGAGCAAGAAGCATTCTTCTAAAAGAAAAAAAGAGAGATGTTCTTGTCATCAATGCTGATTTGCCTTTGCTTCGACCTGAGACGTTAAAGCCAATGTTGAATTCTCACAAAAGAAAAGGAAACTCCCTGACATTTTTAAGTGCAGAATTAGAGAACCCTACAGGTTTTGGGCGTGTCCTCCGCTCTGGGAATAATACGATGAAGGTTATCGAAGAGAGGGATGCAACGCCTTCCGAACGGAAGATAAGAGAAGTCAACGCCGGCGTATATCTGTTTAAAATCAGGGATCTTCTCGAAGCTTTACCAAAAGTTTCCAATCAGAATAAAAAAGAGGAGTTTTATCTTACAGATATGATTGAAATTCTAGGTCAAGAGGGAAAAAAAGTTGGAATGTACAAGACATCTCATTCAGAGGAAATCATAGGGATAAATGACCGCTATGAACTGGCAAAAGCAATAGAAGTTCTTCGAGAGAGAAAGATTAAATCTCTTGGAGAAAAAGGAGTGACTGTCTATGATCCGCAAACAACCTGGATAGATCTAGATGTTAAAATCGGTAAGGATACAACACTCTATCCATCCGTGATTGTAGAGGGAAATTCTGTGATCGGGAGTCAATGCAGGCTTTATCCATTTGTTCATATTATTGACTCCAGAGTTGGAAACCGAGTGAAGATTTTAAGCTCCACAATGATCGAAGAGAGTATCATAGAGGATGAGGCTCAAGTCGGTCCTTTTGCCCATCTAAGACCCAAATCAATTCTTCGGCAAGGCTCGAAAATTGGAAATTTTGTTGAGATGAAGAATACCATATTTGGCAAGCGTTCCAAGGCTGGGCACCTTACTTATTTGGGAGATTCTGAGGTGGAAGAGGAGGTCAATATAGGAGCGGGAACAATAACCTGCAACTATGATGGAGTAAGAAAACACAAGACAACCATTGAAGCAGGTGCATTTATCGGATCAGGGACTGAACTTGTGGCTCCCTTAAAGGTAGGGAAGGGGGCGTATATCGGCGCAGGCTCTACAATTACCAAGAATGTCGCGCCTGAATCATTGGCTATTTCTCGAAGCAAACAGGAAGAAATGCCCCGCCGAATTAAGAGGAAAAAGAGAAAATAATGTGTGGCATTATTGGATATATAGGACCTAAGAATTCAGTTCAAATCATTATAGAGGGGTTAAAGAAGCTTGAATACAGGGGATATGATTCAGCTGGAATCGCTGTGGATGATGAAAACGAGATTAAGCTAAGGCGAGTTGAAGGAAAAATTGCCGACCTGGAGAAAAGTCTGGAAAAGAACCCTTTAGAGGGGAACTATGGATTAGGTCACACTCGCTGGGCAACCCACGGTCGCCCCTGTGAAGAAAATGCACATCCCCATCGAGATTGCACGGGTTCCTTGGTTGTGGTTCATAACGGAATCATCGAAAACTATCTTCAATTGAAGAAAAAACTCAAAGAAGAGGGACATTCCTTTCAAACTGAAACTGATACCGAGGTCATCGCTCATCTCATAGAAAAATATTTTCAAGGTTCCATTGAGGAGGCTACACGGCAAGCTGTTCAAGAGCTTGAAGGGGCTTATGCAATAGCCGCGTTCTCAACGCAAGACGCTCCAAAGATTGTTGCAACAAAGGTAGGGCCTCCCGCTGTCATTGGTTTGGGAGAGGGAGAGTATTTCGTTTCATCTGACATCAACCCTCTTCTCAGCCATACTCAACAAATGGTTTTTCTCGATGATGGAGAGCTAGCTGTTATCGAACCGGGAGGAGTGAGATTCAGCGATTTTAAAGGAAGTTCTTTGGAGAAGAAGGTGGATTATCTCACGTGGACTCCGCTTATGATTGAAAAAGAAGGCTTCAAGCATTTCATGCTTAAAGAAATATTCGAGCAGCCTCAGGTTGTAAGAGACACAATTGCGGGAAGGATATCCCTTGATTCTGGAAAAATGTGTCTGGATGAGATTGGAGTTTCGGCGGAATTTTTGAAGAAAATAGAAAGGGTAGTTATTATTGCCTGCGGGACCTCTTTTCACGCCGGACTCATTGGAAAATATTTTATAGAAACTTTAGCTGAGATCCCTGTCGATATCGAGTATGCTTCAGAATACCGCTATCGTGACTTCATTCTTGATAAAGAAACGCTAGTTCTTGTGATTTCTCAATCTGGCGAAACAGCCGATGTGCTGGCTGCATTACGGGCAGCTAAAGAAAGAGGGGCTGTTCCCCTTGCCATTTGTAACGTGAAGAACTCTTCTATTGCGAGAGAAGCAGAGGGAATCCTTTATACTCATGCAGGACCAGAGATCGGGGTGGCTGCTACAAAGACCTTCTCCGCCCAGATGGCAGCCCTGGCTCTGCTGGCTCTTCATCTGGCTCAACAAAAAGAGAAGGTTGATGAGAAGATAAATCTCTCCTTGATCGAAGACCTGAAGAGAATACCCCATAGAATGGAGAGGATTCTTAACCAGACTAGCTCGATAGAAAAGCTGGCTCGGAAGTTTGTTTCTTTTTCACATTTTCTCTATCTCGGACGGTGGATCAGCTATCCTATTGCCCTGGAGGGAGCGCTAAAACTGAAAGAGATATCATACATTCATGCAGAAGGCTATCCTGGTGGAGAGATGAAACATGGCCCGATTGCGCTCATCGATGAAAAGATGCCCACATTGGTTATTGCTCCTAAGGACAGAGTGTATGAAAAGATGATGAGCAATATTTCTGAAATTAAAACCAGGCTTGGGTATATATTGGCTATAGCTTTTGAAGACGATGAGGAAATTCAGGATAAGGTTGACCAAGTCATCCCCATTCCTTCAGTTAATCCTCTTTTCACTCCTTTCCTAACCACTATCCCTGTACAGCTTTTTGCATATTATATAGCTGCGATGAGAGGAGCTGATGTTGATCAGCCTCGGAATCTTGCCAAAAGTGTAACTGTCGAATAATCAAAGAGAGGGGTCGCATCTCAACATTTGACATTTCGCTCAGTCACAAATTAAAAAGCAGTATCTAAAATGTCAAATGTTGAGATGCGACCCCATTTTACCACTTAATCCTTACCATCGCTCTCGCTTGTCGGGATTGCTGTCTTCCCCAAACTTGTCCGAAAATAGGAATATCTTCTTTGACATAAGATATGGGCTCTTGGCTGTTGAGGAGGTTGAAAATGTCGAGTCTTAGAGTCAAGGCCATGTTTTGAGGAAGCCGGAAAGCTTGGAGTTTAAATTCTTTTTCTAGCCCTAGATCCAGGTAAAAAT
>CAZSPM010000164.1:0-5582 GCA_964608785.1 uncultured Eubacteriales bacterium | reverse complement strand
GACCCCTTTTTTTTTCTTTTTTTCAATTCCAAGTATAAAAGTCATAAAGCCTAGACCCTATTGATTTGACATTTTAAGACAATTTTTTACATTTTTTTGACATTTCAACCCATAAATCTGATAGAATTTCAATACGCTTAAACAAATTTGGGCCTTTTCTGGCGTCAGCAGTGAAGATATTTACACAAGGAATATTTGCTAGAAGGAAAATTGTCCTCATTTTCCTGTTTGCCATTCTGCTTCCTTCCTTAATCGTAGGCTACTTAAGCATAAGCATCTCCATAAGAAGGCGAGAAGTTGTCAGTAGAATTTTAGAATCGAACCTCTGGATTTCTGGCGAATCAGCACTGAAATCTATCGAGGAAGCGCTTCTTGAGCACGAAAGACAAGCTCTAAAACCAGAAAATTTTATCCTTCTCGCTCAGCCTAAAGATAATAGTCAGGCTATCTCCGAAAGTTCTGTATTATTAAAAAGTATCGCGGGAAGGCTTTTCCTGCTGGATGAGGATTGCCGGATCATGATCCCTAAAACAGGAAGGGAAGGCGCTTCAGTCTTCCAATGGGAAAAGAATCTTCAAGATCACGAGTTTGCTAAGGACTTTAAGAGGGCAGAATCATTCGAATATTTGAGAAGGAATTACTCCCAAGCCGCTCAATTTTATCGAAAGTGTACTTTGAATGCTCCTTCCAGGCAGCACGCAGCACTAGCCTTGGAGGCTTGGGGGCGGTGTCTTCTATCTTCCAAAAAATATAGCGATGCCTACAAAGCTTACGGCAAACTCTCCACCAAATATGGGCAATTTGTAAACCAAGCTGGCCATCCTTTCGGTATACTGGCATCTTTTCAACTGTCTGAAATCGAGCGGCGTCGAAAGAAAGAAGCAAAAAGACTGAAAATTTTAGTCAAGCTGTATGAGGAAATAAGAAATGGAACGTGGTTGATTAACCCTCCCACCTATGATTTTTTTGTCGGCGAAATTGAGTCAACCCTGACCGGAGAATTCAAGGAGGGAAAATTCCCTGAAATCCAAGAATCTTATCAAGCCCTACAAAGAGAGCCGTCTTCTTATTTACAGGATTTGATTTTTTCAGATTTTTTAAAGAGGGAGGTCGTGCCTAAGATAAAAGAAAAGCAATCACTTTTAAGGATGGATGGAGAGGCACAACCTGGCCGCTTCCTGGCCGCCCAGAAAGAAGGTATTTGCCTTATCTCATATTCATCCCTCCAGAATTTTCGATCAGAAAAAACTTTTTATGGTGGATGTTCTTGGGCCCTCAACACTCTAAAAAAAGAAATATTCCCTGGAATTCTAGGCAAGGTCACAGAAAATACAGGGCTTCAGCTCCAAATCATCGATCACAGAGGTCAAAATATTCTAACTGGCAGGAAAGAATTGCTTCCCAAGGACTCTATAAGCTTTTCTTATCGTCAGTTTCCCCTCCCCTGGAAACTACTTGTCTCTCAGCCTGCCCTGGGAGATCTCGAAAAGACAGCTCACCGCGAAAATCTTTTCTACGGGGTTCTTCTGATTTTTATAGTGGCTTTAATGATTTTGGGTGCTTTTCTTATCGTGCGGGATATTTCCCGCGAAACAGAAACAACTCGCCTGAAAACCGAATTCGTTCACAACATCTCCCATGAGCTCAAGACTCCGCTCACTCTCATTCGTCTTTACGGCGAAACCCTCCAGCGAAAGAAAAACCTGAAAAAAGAAGAAAGGATAGAAGCCTACGAGATTATCACCAAAGAAAGCGAGCGTTTATCGCACCTGATAAACAATGTTCTTGATTTTTCCCGGATTGAGATGGGAAGAAAGGAATTTGACTTTAAAAAGGAAAATTTGGCTCAGAAGGTACGAGATACTCTGGAATCATACCGTTATCATCTAGAAAAAAAGGGCTTTACTATCCAGGAGGAAATTTCATCCGAACTTCCGGAAATGACTTTTGATGGAGAAGCCATAGCCAGCATTTTAATTAATCTCCTGAGCAATGCCATGAAATTTTCGCCAAAGGAAAAAGAAATCACGGTCAAATTGTACAAGGATAATGGGAACGCAGTCCTCCAGGTTGCAGATAGAGGCATCGGTATCTCTAACAGAGAAATATCAAGAATTTTTAAAAGATTTTACCGGTCAAGAAATGAAATTATCTCAGAAACCAGAGGAAGCGGGCTAGGCTTGACTCTGGTCAAACACATCACCGACGCTCATGGTGGCCAGATAAAGGTCGTCAGCGAGCAGGGAAAAGGCAGTGTATTTTCTGTCATTCTTCCTCTTTCCGGACCAAGAAAAGAAAAAACAAAATGAAAGAAAAAATATTAATCATCGAAGACGAAGAAGACCTGGTCAAAGGGCTGAAACTCAACCTGGCTGACGAGGGATATGAAATTGATTGGGCTTCTGACGGCGTGGAAGGCCTCCGCAAAGCCTCGGAAGAGGCATCTGACCTGATTATTCTTGATATCATGCTGCCCGGGATGAACGGTCTGGATATCTGCCGGGAACTCCGTCAAAAAAACATAAGCATTCCGATCATCATGCTGACCGCCAAGGGAGAAGAAGTTGACAAAGTGGTGGGGCTGGAAATCGGAGCTGACGATTATATGACCAAGCCTTTCAGCATCCGGGAACTTTTAGCGCGAATTAAAGCGCATTTGAGGCGGGAAAAAAGGGAAGGAACAAAAGTCCCCAAAACTTATAGCTTTGGCAATGTTGAGATTGATTTTGCTCATTTTAAAGTCAGGCGCCAAGGTAAGGAAATGGATCTAACCTCTCTGGAAATGGAAATACTGAAATACTTTGTTTCCCATAAAGGAGAAGTTATCAAAAGGGAGGCTTTGCTCGATAAGATCTGGGGTTATGACAGCTTTCCCACAACCCGGACCATTGATAATCACATCCTGAAATTGAGAAAAAAAATCGAAGAAAATCCCTCTCATCCCAAATATATCCTTTCTGTCTACGGAGAAGGATATCGATTTATTGGATGAACATTCATGTACCGAAAATCGATGATTCCTTTTAACAATCTTTTACATTCTTTTACTTTTGTTTGACAACCAAGGAAAAGCAACAGAGCTATAGTGTTGGTGAGTATGAAAATCACATGCAGGAGGAAGTGTCATGAGTTCTAAAAAAATCACTCTATTAATTGGTTTTATTTTCGTCATCTTGATTGCTATCGGCTTCCAGAATTCACCTGAACACAGGGTGCTTTTCGAAAAGGCAAAATTCACTATGGAAACCAAAGGCGATCTCAAAGGAGCCATTAAGCTCTTCAATGAAATCATCAAAAAATATCCGAATGAGAGAGAATACGCTGCCAAATCTCAACTCTATATTGGTCTCTGCTACGAAAAATTGGGATTAAAGGAAGCACAGAAAGCCTTCCAGAAAGTCATTGATGACTACCCTGATCAAGCAGAAGCGGTCAACGTGGCCAATGAAAAACTATCCTTTATTTTAAGAGCTCAGTCTGTTGTCGAAAAAGGCGATAAAGAATTAAAAATCCGGCAGGTCTGGTCAGGTCCGGGAGTAGATCTCTGTGGAGCACCTTCTCCTGACGGCCGCTACCTTACCTATGTAGATTGGGCGACTGGTAATCTTGCTATCCGCGAATTAACAACCGGAAAGACTCGGCCGCTAACCAAAGAAGGGACCATGAAAACTCCCATTGAATTTGCACTCAATTCGAGAATTTCTCCTGACGGAAAAATGGTCGCCTATTCTTGGTGTAATCCTCTAGAAACCTATGATCTGCGTCTGGTCGGAATCGACGGCTCAGCCCCTAAAATTCTTTATTCTGACAAAGCTTATGAAGCTTACCCTCAAGATTGGTCTTCAGATGGGAAACATATAGCAACATTTCTTTATAAGAAGGATGATGGAACGAAGCAGATCGTCTGGGTCTCTGTTGAGGATGGTTCCACTCGTGTTCTGAAGAGAAGCGTAAAAGAGCTCACGACCGCAGCGTGCGTGCGTCATTCATCTGACGATCGATACATTGCTTACGACGATCTTGTCGACGAAGGATCTGGTAACTTCGACATCTACCTGACTGCCACCGATGGAAGCGGAGATATTCCTTTGGTTAAGCATCCAGCCAATGACAGACTGCTTGGTTGGATGCCTGGTGGAGAGGAAATATTATTCTTGAGTAACCGCACAGGAACCTGGGATGCCTATGTTGTTCGTATCGCCGATGGCAAACCTCTTGGTTCACCCATACCGGTCAAACGCGATTTAGGCCAAATCGGGCCGATGGGAATCACGCAAAATGGCTCCTTCTATTTCAACCTCCATACCCGGCATTTTGCGACTCAAATTGCTCCGTTTGACTCGAAAACAGGAAAATTTCAAGCCCAATCAAGCAAACCTTTATTAGGTTCAAACTTTGCTCCTGAATGGTCGCCCAACGGTGAATGCCTAGCCTATGTCACGGAGCAGACAAGGGCACAAGGACCTGGTTTTTATCATCGCCCTCTTCGTATTCTCAATCTTAAAACTGGAAAGGAACGGAAATTAGCGAGTGAGCTTACAGTCAGAGAGCCGCGCTGGTCTCCCGATGGCCGCTACATTCTTGTCCCTGGTTACGACAATACCAAATCTCAAGAAAAGGACTACAACGGTGGATTTTACCAGGTTGATGTCAAGGATGGTCAGGCAACTGCTTTGGTGGAACTTGATTTAAACTGGTGGGACTCCGTAGCTGAGTGGTCTGCTGATGGAAAGTCTATTTTTTATACAAATAAAGGACAACTTTTAAAGCGGGATCTCGAATCAGGACAGGAAAAACAGCTTTATAAAATTACAAACTTAACTAGAATTCTGGATCTTTCTCCCGACGGGCAAAGATTGCTTTTCGGGGATTATGATCCTGACGAAGAAACATTGAGTATATTGATTATGTCCATCCAAAAGCAAAAGGTCAGGGAATTGATCAAACTCCAGAGGGTTAGGAGAAGGGGAGCCGATGCAAGGTGGACACCAGACGGGAAATATGTGCTTTTTATGAAGTACGATGTTGATGAGAAAGAGTCAAGCTTTTTGCGAATTTCTTCAGAAGGAGGAGAGCCTCAAAAGCTTTGGCAATCAAAGAAAAGTGATACTGATCTGAGTATCCATCCTGACGGAAAACAAATAGCTTTCACTACTTTTAAAGAAGAGATTGAAATCTGGGTGATGGAGAATTTTTTGCCTAAAGATAAAGACAATAATGAATAAGAGTAAATTTGGCGATTATTCCCAATTCTTTTTTAATAAGGTCGGGCCATGTGACCTCTTTTATGTTTTTTATTTTGAATGAGATAGATTCATTATCGGATATCCTTTAACCAAAACGGGTGAGGAAAAACCCCAATCAATATTGAGGACTTGGTTAAAACCATTTGATACTTTGTGACTTCCAGCATCGCCATAATTTGGTTATTAGAAAACGTAGGTATTACAGCTTGGTCAGTCTTTCCCCTTGAAATCTTCCTCGAAGGATTTTCTTCTATTTGGGGGCTAAAGAACGGGTTATGGACACTTTGGAGGTGGGATTTTACGTAAGTGGTGATAAATAAATTGGTAGCGGGGGTT
>CAZSPM010000163.1:0-5611 GCA_964608785.1 uncultured Eubacteriales bacterium | reverse complement strand
GGACCGACGCTGTCCTGTTTCCAACCCAATCAATATCCTGTCCATCCGGTGTAATCCATGCCCCTCCATATACCTTTTTTTTCACCAGAGTCCTCTTGCCATCTTTTGGATCGATCACATAGATGTCATAATACCAACCGTCATAAGAGACAAGTTTTGTATAAGGGATAATCGTCTCAGCCCACGCAACCTTGCCATTCCTTAAGAGAGTGACGTCGGGAACTTCTTCATCAGCCAGCTTTATAAAGGTCTTAGTATCAAGATGATAGACCGACTCCCAGGTGTTATCTCTTACTCTTTTGGCAATATTCTTCTGTTGAGGTTGTGGATAGGGATCGTTCCAGTGCCATAGGTCAAATTTGGGCTTTTCTTCCTCTTCTTCCTCCTCTTCTTCTTTTATTGGCTCAGGAATCTCTTTTATTCCAAACATTACTACCCGGCCATCTTCACTAAAAGAAACACTGGACTTGTCACTGACAGCCATCCCCTCTGGGAATCCATCCGTAGATTTATGAGAAACCCATAGCATTGCCTTTTCCTCCCCCACTATCCAGCCGTATAAGTTGAAGGTAGGCTCATCAGCATCATAATCATCCCGGTCAGTAAGAAAAGCAAGGACAGTATTTTCTTTATCCATTGACCACTTCGTGTAGTTTCCTTTTCCGGTTAAAAGAGGCGTACTGGATTCGCTTCCGGGAATGTATCTGTAAATCCCATCTGTTTTCGGGTTTTCTTTGCTGGAGACGGTGTAGAGGAGATATTTACCGTTTTTTGTGAAGAGATAGCTCATCACATCCACGAACATGGTCTCGGTTCCGTCCTTGAGGGATCGCAAGACGAATGGAGTTCCGTATTTCTTCTTTTTTTCCTCTTTCTCTTTTTCCTTTTCCTCTTCAGCCTTCTTCTTTTCGAATTTCTTCTCTTCTGCTTTTTTCTCCTCTTCCTCCTTTTCTTTCTTTTCATCCTTTGGTGGAGCTTCCTTCAGGTAAGCCAACCATTCACCGGCCTTTTCAGGAAGGTTAAAACTCTTCACCCTCTCGATTGTTATTACTGCACCATCAGAAAGATCCATTATGCCAAGTTTTTTCTTCGGTTCTTCTGCATCCTTCTTTTTTTCTTTCTTGGCTTTTTTGGCTTTTTTTACCTCTGCTTTAGACGGAGAAATTAAGAATACAACGTGAGTCGAGTCATACGTGAATTTGGGATTCGCAGCCCTCTCAGAATCTGTCCCTTCGCCAGAGTATCCGATAGTATGGCTGTATTCTTTACCGCTTATTATGTTCTCAACAACTATGTCTGCCTCTCCGTCCTGTGGCGTGGCAAGATAAAGTATCCATTTGCCATCGACTGAAAGCTGTTGCCTCATGATCGATTTCCATGAGTCGTAGTCATCATGGGTTAAAGGGCGTTTGGCGTCCTCTTTTTTTGTCTTTTCTGCTGTGGCGGGAAGCGCAAAAACCAAAGCCAAAATAACTAAACCTAAACTAAGCAATCTTAAAGATTTGTACATGAGACCTCCTTGAAAAAGTAATAATCGGAAATGTTTAGTTGCAATTTTTCTAGATTCTTGAGTTTTTCCCCATATATTTATCACAGATGAACTTGACTCTTCAATGTTTAATGCAAAAACATGCTTGAAAAGATTATAGCACTGCAGACTTGAGGTCAAGCATAAAAAAATACTTAATGCAAAAATAATCAAAAGATCAAGAAAGCAAGCTCATCTTTACAGTCTAAAGGGAACGCATCTGTATACTTTATATTCCCTATTCATAGGCGTCTTCTCTTCTCTAAACCTTGTGGAGCTCATTCTGTCTCGAGTTCCAGTGCTGCTGTTTTAATGATTTCAAATGCCTCTGCTACCTCAGCGAGGTAAGTCCTAAAACTGAGGATACAAACCCGGATCGTATTTCAAATATTATTATTGCAAATATTTGCTCTGCCAAAATGTTCCCAGTTAAAGAATTAGAATATTTGACATGTTATTCTCCCTTTTATAGGCTATTTGAAAACTCTCTTGCAGAGTACCTAATGAGGAGGCTTTTCATGGATAACTTTAAAATATTTACAATGGCATTCAATTTTTTATTTATTGTTATAGGTCTGTCTTATGGAAGCGTTGGCAAGGATGAGTCGATGAAGTCAAAGAAGAGTCTTGATTCTTTGAAATTAGGAATACTCCTTCAGCACTATACTGGCAGCCGCAGTGGATCTGAATTATCGCTCGGGCCACAGATTGTCTATAAAGAACTTGTGAAATTGTTAGCAGAAATGGAGATTGAAGAAAGTTCAAAAGATGTTGTGAAACTTACGCAAGAGGAAAAGAAAGACTATGGTGTCTGGCATCGCCTAGGCCTGGCAGATGGACACTTGGGAAGGATCATTGCAGGAATAATCAAAGAAGGAAAGTTTCCCTTAGGTTTGTTGGGAAACTGCAATGGTCTAATGGGAATGCTAGCGGGTTTGCAGCATTCCGGACCTACACGAAGGCCTTTGAAGGCAGGGCTTGTCTGGATAGATGCCCATGGAGATTTCAATACGCCCGAGACTACATTGAGCGGAATGCTGGGAGGTATGCCAGTGGCCTGTGCCGCAGGAAAATGCCTCTTTAGACTCCGGCTCAAGGCAGGTTTAGATCCAGCCATTCCCACCAGACATATCATTATGATGTGTGTGCGTGATCTAGACCCACTCGAGGCAGAATTGATTGATAACTCCAATATCACCATGATTTCCACAGAAGAAATGGTGAGCTGGGACAAACGAGTTCAAGATGCTATGGAAAGGCTTTCAAAACAAGTGGATGTGATCTATGTCCACATAGACCTTGATGTGTTGGACCCTGCAGAAATCCCAGGGGCAAACCTTACTGCACCAAACGGACCGACAGCAGCTCAGATGGGAGAGGCCTTGAAACGAATAATGGCATATAAGAAAGTAGGGGCCTTTGGGGCGGCTTCTTTTCCTCTGGCTGAAGAGGGGCGTAATAAGAATATACAATCGACTCTAAAGGTTATTAGAGGTGTATTAGCTGGACTTAAAGAAAGACAAGCTCAACGATCGCCCGCAATGACAAGGGGGATCTGATGAATCATGCCTTTGCCTCTGATTTGTTTTCTGGTTCAAGATATATTTTGGCGTTAGGGATGATTTCCTTAATTTTATTCTCTATCCTGTCATTCAATTTTTCAAGCTCGTCCACGATCATGTCGTCCTTGTAATTAATCTCAAGTGTAACAAGCACCTCATCCGAGCTGAGATGCATTGTTTTCAGGCTTATTACATTCTTTACTTCATCGAAGGAATTGACCACTTTTAATATTCTCCTTCTTTTTAGCGGTGTTACGGCTTCTCCTACCAACAAGTTTTTTGTCTCGAATGCAAGGAATAGAGCAAAAATCATGAGTAATACACCGATTGCAATAGAGGCGATAGCATCTATGACCAGGATTCCAGTGAAGTGGACGAGAGTTATTGCAACGGCAGCAATAAATAGGCCTACCAAAGCAAGCGAATCCTCAAAGAGTACTGTCATTGTTGTGGGATCCTTGCTGTGTTTTATCGCTTCAATCAGATTCTTGTGCTTCTCAACCTTCATCTCTCTTTTGATATTTCTAATCGCTATCCTAAAGGCATAGCTTTCAAATATGACACCGACAGCTATGGCGAGATAAACAAGTCCAATACGATATATCGCTTCAGGATGCAGGAATTTATTGTAGCCTTCTCTGATAGATAATGTGCCCGCAATTCCGAACAAAATAATGGCAACCATAAATGACCAGAAAAACTGTTCCTTTCCATGACCAAATGGGTGTTGCTCATCCGGCTCTTTTCTGCTTTTTTTCAATCCGTAGAGAAGGAGAACTTGATTGAAGGTGTCAGAGACAGAATGATAACCTTCTGCAAGCATCGACGATGAGCTGCTTATAAGAGCGGCAACAAGCTTGAAGACGGCAATGCAAAGATTTCCAAATAGTGCAGCGACTACAGCTTTTTTGCTTTCCTTCTGCATTTATTTAATCCAAGAAAAGTCTTCCGTAGCCTTCAAGCTCTCTTTTGAATCCGGTTTTTTTCATCATCGCCAAGAAGGTTGCAGTATTGCTTGATATGACTGGAAGGCCCAGCTCTTTCTCGAGTCGATCTATGACTTCAATCGTCCTGAAGTTTGTGCAGCTAATAAATATTCCGTGAGCCTCAGGCACACACACCTCTTTGGCCAGTTCATATGCTGTATCAGGATCCTGACTCCCTACCTCAAGGTTTTGCTCTATACCTAAGCCCATAATTTTCACGACTTCTATTTTGTTTTGTTCAAGAAAGGTGTTCTCAAGCTTGTTTATCTCCTCAGTATATGGAGTAGCCACGCATACTCTGTTCATATTTAAAAATTCCATCGCTTCGATCACAGCTCTTGCTGTAGCCACTGCAGGAATTCCAGTCGCGGCTGATATTTTTTCCTCAATTTCCCTGTCATGTCCCTTACCTTTGAATAGGCTTCCTGATGTGCATCCATATCCTATGACATTGACCTCTGCATCAGAAAGATGACGCGCTCCCTCTAACAACTGTTTTTCCATACCTTCAAGCGCGTTTACTGTTATTTTCTGAAGCCTCATCCTTGCGGTATGAACAGTTGCCAATCCAGATGCCATTCGCCAGAACTCGGCTTCCATGACAGTGTTTGAAGAAGGAACAATCAGTCCGAATTTCATTTTCCCCATCTTAAATGCGTACTAAACTTAATCGATATACTAATTAGCCTGAATTATTCATAAAAAATGCCGATACTTACAACAATTACAGCAATATCAGGAAGTTATTCTGATATTGCTGTAAATCTTTTTGCTGAAAGTAATTATTTATATTAATCGGCATTTTTTCCCTCGTGGCAAGCCGATCTTACTGCATCTGCTTCGTTGCAGCCCATTCGCTGTGAACGACCACAGCTTCATGTGCCGACGCCTTGCATCTACGGCAACCTCGACTTGTGAATAATCCAGGTTTGTGGCCGGATGAGGAAAGAATAGAGAAGTAACTCAGCCTAAAGTGTCGACGGCTTTCTTGTTATTATCAGTTTTGAAAACCAAAAGAGCTTTACCGACGCCTGCAGAGGTTCCGTAACAATAGTCAATATCAATATAAGCATTTCCGAGCAGAGCGCCGATTTCTGCACCGGAGCCAATGCGATCATCGATTTCGACCGTCACCACTTGGTTGGTTTTCACTTTGTACCTTAAAGATTTAAGGGCCTTTTCAGCCTTTTTATTATCAGAAGTGAGGAGAAGAAATGTCCCCTTATTTTTCTCAGAATAAGCACAGAGTGCCTTAAGGTTTACCCCCATATTGGCCAATGTTCCCAGAACTCGGCCCAAAATACCAGGCTCATTCGGTGTAATAACATGAAGTTCAGTTTCTAGTTTTACGTTGTGCACTTTCTATCCTCCTTTGTTGAATCTGCATTATACCAAAAGCAGGGTTTTAAACTCAAAGGAAAGATGAAAAAAGTTTGGACAGTGGGGACGTTCCCCCAATCGGCGTTGGGGGCAGGCCCGGGAGGGACACTCTTTCTCTCCTATATTTAGAAAGAAACCTGAACAGAAAGGGTGTC
>CAZSPM010000162.1:0-5619 GCA_964608785.1 uncultured Eubacteriales bacterium | reverse complement strand
TGATAAAGTATGTCAGATAGAAAGTAAGAATCAGTTTACGACGGTTTCAGGGAAAAAGATAAAAGAACTCTACACTCCTCTAGATATTTCTGATTGTGATTACAAGAAAACGCTAACTTTTCCTGGCGAATATCCTTTCACAAGGGGAATCCATCCGACAATGTACCGCGGGCGTTTGTGGACTATGCGACAGTTTTCTGGTTTCGGTACAGCAGAAGACACGAACAGAAGATATAAATATCTCCTTTCCCACGGCCAAACTGGCTTGAGCGTTGCCTTTCATCTCCCTACCTTGATGGGGATTGACTCTGACCAAGAGTTGGCGCAAGGAGAAATTGGCAAATGCGGTGTAGCGATTGATTCTCTGGCCGACATGGAGATTCTTTTTGATGGAATACCTTTAGATAAAATTTCAACTTCAATGACAATTAATCCTCCTGCGGCAATTCTATGGGCCATGTATATCGCTGTGGCTGAAAAACAGGGAGTTTCTCCAAAAGTCATATCCGGAACGATCCAGAATGATATTCTTAAAGAGTACATTGCTCAGAAAACCTTTATTTTCCCCCCAAAACCATCAATGAAATTAATCGTTGACACATTTGAATACGGAGCCAAAGAAGTCCCTAAATGGAACACAATTTCCATATCTGGCTATCATATAAGGGAAGCAGGATCAACGGCAGTTCAGGAGCTTGCTTTCACCCTGAGGGATGGGATTGAGTATGTCGAGTGGGCTTTGGAGAGAGGTCTTGATGTTGATGATTTTGCTCCCCGCCTATCTTTCTTTTTTAATGCTCATAATGATTTCTTTGAGGAAGTTGCCAAATTTAGGGCTGCCAGAAAGATTTGGGCAGAAGTCATGAGGCAGAGGTTTGGGGCCAAAGATTCAAGATCCTGGTGGCTCAGGTTTCACACTCAGACTTCTGGAGTCTCCCTTATGGCTCAGCAGCCGCATAACAATGTCATAAGAGTTGCCATCCAAGCTATGGCAGCGGTCATGGGTGGGACTCAATCCCTCCACACGAATTCTCTAGATGAGACATATGCCTTGCCCTCTGAGGATGCCGTCACTATTGCATTACGTACGCAACAAATAATCGCTTATGAAAGCGGAGCGGCAAATTGCATAGATCCTCTTGGTGGTTCTTATTTTGTAGAGAAACTGACAGAAGAGATGGAGAAAGAGGTCGAGGATTATATCAGAAAGATAGATGATATGGGAGGCATGGTTAGGGCTATAGAACTTGGATTTCCTCAGAAGGAAATCTCTGATAGCGCCTACTGGTATCAGAAAGCTGTGGAGAAAAAAGAGAAGATTATTGTAGGAGTTAATGCCTTTGAGATGGAGCACGAGCCCATTTCTATTCTTGAGATAGATGATGCTGTGGCCAGGCAACACCTTGCCCGGTTGAAAGATGTCAAGAAAAACAGGAATGGAAGGCAGGCCAAGGACAGATTGCTCGATCTGAGAAAAGCAGCCGAAGATGATCAAAATTTGATGCCGTTTATCCTGAATTGTGTTAAAAGTTATGCAACCCTTGGAGAAATTACTGATTCTTTAAAGGAAGTCTATGGAGAGTACCGAGAGCCTTCGACATATTAAAAATGGAGCTGAGAAGGCGTTAGGGGCCATATAAATTAGTATAGAGAGTAAAAAAAATCTTATGTTGATTCTATTTTTTATTTTTCAACATTGCTAACATCGATTCGCGGAGGATTGTATGGCAGACAAAAAAATTAGAGTCTTGGTAGCAAAGCCTGGTCTAGATGGACATGACCGAGGAGCAAAAGTGGTCTGTCGCTCTTTACGAGATGCTGGCTTTGAAGTGATATACACGGGAATAAGGCGAACTCCAGAAGAAATAGTAAGTGCAGCCATACAGGAGGATGTGGACGTTTTGGGTTTGAGCATTCTCTCAGGTGCCCATAATGTTCTTTTCCCTAAAATTATGGATCTCCTCCAGGAAAAGGGAGCAGATGATATTGCTGTAATAGCAGGAGGGATTATTCCTGAGAAGGATATTCCTAGTCTGGCAAAGATTGGAGTATCAAAGATCTTTCTGCCGGGCAGTTCAACCCAAGATATTGTGGAATGGATTGACGAAAATATCGGAAAAGGATCGCCAGAAAATTAATAAATCACTTGACATATAGTTTTCAATAATTATCATAAGCAAGTAAAAGAGCAATGGCAAAGAGGTACCTATCATTCATCATCTGCCCTCATTACAAGGGGAAGCATAAAACATATACTCTTTCTAAAAAAGCATTGAGAACTGTGTTGAGTCTCACATTTTTTGCACTCTTCCTCCTTACTGTTTTCCTGGTTGATTATTTCACCATGAACGTAACCCGCCAAAAATACAAGGAGCTTCTTGAAGAGAATATCAGGTATAAGGATACAATTGTCCAACAGAAGGAGTCCATAAGACAATTCAAAAACACAATCGAATACTTTGAAACCTATGCCAAGAAGCTCAATGTGATGGCTGGACTCAAATCACCTGAGGTTTTGAAAGAAGTAGGTTTGGGAGGAGGAAGCCAGAATAACGGTCAACAAATGAATCCAGCAGAGTCCTCTCAGTCTTTCACTCTAAAAGACATAAAGAGAATCAGTGAAAAGGCAGAAGGGATAGAGAGGAATCTTAGTCAATTGGTTGTCTTTTTTGAGAACGAAAAAGCCATTCTTGCTTCTACTCCCACAATCTGGCCAACAAAGGGATATCTAGCCTCTGCCTTTGGTTGGAGAGACGATCCTTTTACAGGGAAAAGGACTTTCCATAGAGGATACGATATTGTTACTCATTTTGGCAACCCTGTAGTAGCTACTGCAGATGGAGTTGTCGTCCGATGTCAAAAAGACAAGATCGGAGGGATGTCCATAGTCATTAGCCATAGGGGAGGATACACGACACGCTATCTCCACCTGAGTAAGTGGTTAGTTAAGTCTGGTCAGAGAGTTAAGAGAGGGGATACCATAGGATTAGTAGGAAGTACAGGAAAATCTAGAGGACCTCATGTTCATTACGAGGTTCATGTTAACGGAAGGCCTGTCAATCCCTATAGATTTATTCTTGAAGAATAAGACTTTCCCAACTTTACCTTCATTTAGCCAAGTTTATCTCCGGGTTTAATCTTTGCGCCATGGGAGAATGCAAAGGAATCCATTCTTTTCCTATTCTCGGGTTGGAGGCTTTCCATAAGGAATACACTTCCTTCTCCACAACAAACCTCAATACCTTCTTTTCTTATTTCCAAAATTTCTCCAGGAGAAGACGGCACAATTTTGTTCTCAATCCTTCTACCTTTGTGAATTTTTATTCGTTTTCCTCCAAGGAAAGTATAGGCGGATGGCCAGGGTGTAAATGCTCTTACCTGCCTTTCTACATGAAGGGCGTGCTTTGTCCACTCGATTCTGCCATTTTCCTTCTTTATTTGAGAGGCATAAGTGGCAATGGAATGATCCTGTTTAAGCGGCGTAATTTCATCCATCTTGGCTATTGTCTCTACAAGTAGCTCTGCCCCTTTTTCTGCCAAGCGAGCTTCAAGTTCTGCCGCTCCTTCATGGGGGAAGATGTCGACCTCTTCTTGCGTGAGAATATCTCCTTCGTCCATCTTTTCGTTGAGTTCGAAAATAGTAATTCCGGTCCTTTTCTCTCCGTTCAGGATGGCCCACTGAACAGGGGAAGCTCCTCTATACTTTGGGAGAAGAGAGAAATGGACATTTATAGAGTTATATCGAGGATGATAGATAATAGAGGAGGGGATAATCTGGCCGTAGGCAACTACCACATTAAGATCGGGTTGGATCTTTTGAATTTTTTCTAAAGCCACAGGATCTTTTCTAATTTTTTCAGGTTGATAGACTGGAATATTCAGGTCCAGAGCGACTTTTTTTACAGGAGGAGGGGAGAGTTTTTTGCCTCTTCCAGAAGGTTTGTCAGGTTGAGTTATGATGAACTCAATACTATGGTTAGCTTCTAGGAGCTTTTTCAGTGAAGGAAGGGCCAGCGCGGGGCTGCCAAAAAAGACAATTCTCATTAAATCTTGCCCGTTTGGATGCGCTTTTTCAAATTTTTCTTGATGAGACTTTTCTTGAGGGGTGAGAGTCTGTCAATGAACAGCGTGCCGTTTATGTGGTCAATTTCATGGCAAAAGACCCTGGCTAAGAGGCCTTCTGCTTCTATAATTTTTTCGTTTCCTTCAAGATCAATTCCCTTGACTGCCACACGAGAAGGTCTTAAAACTTTTTCCTGGACATCTGGTACTGAGAGACAACCTTCTTCTAATAAGATTTCTCCTTCTTGCCTGATAAGCTCAGGATTTATGAGTACGATTGAATTTTCACTATTCTCTCCCTTGGAGAGGTCAACAGTTATAAGCTGGATGCTTCTGTTTACTTGAGGAGCCGCAAGCCCTAATCCAGGTGCAGCATACATTGTCTGAAGCATGCTGAATGCAAGATTTTCTATTTCTTTGTTTATGTTTGTTATTTTTTCAGCTTTCTTAGCAAGGATTGGACTTCCGAATTTTACAATTTCAAGAATGGACATTTTTCAGCTCTTTTCATTTTGACTGTTTATTTTAAAAGAATTCCCCTTTTTATTCAAATTAAAAAGAGATGTTATATGGGACGTTCCCTCTTTTCTATTTTCCTCTATATTTGATGAGGTGGTTTCTCTCCAGGCTCTGGAGGAAAAGAGCTATGCGGTCATAAAGAGGTTCTATCTTGTCTCCGAATCTATCTTTCATGCAATTCGCTAATTCTTTCACCGTAAGAATTCCATCGCAGCGTTCCCAGAGGAAACTCCCAACATCATCGAGTCTTATCTTATAGTAGGGATTTTTCAGTCGAGGAAGGAGATGTTTTGCCAAGAAAGGATTTTTAAACTTAGGCTGAAGAAGAACGATTAGTTCATCTTCTTCTTTTTTCCAGTTTATGTTTCGGACTGGAATGAGGTCGAGAAGATTGACTTTTCTTTTCTCGTCTTTCTCCCTTTCACTACTCAAAGCGGTTGACTTTATGAACTAGATTCTAGCTTTCTTCTTCTTCGGTTTTTTCTCCGTATTCTCCAGCTTCGATCATCTTCTTGTAAGGGAAGTAAATGAGGATGAATCCAAGGATGAAGAAAATCACAAGGCCCAGCCATGCGCTGTTCCAGACTTCTGGCATACTAAATGCGATGCGTTCACTGATGCCTTCCATGGCGGCAGTAATGATTCCCATTAGTGCCTGACCAGCGATCAACCCTGAAGCGACGACAAGACCGATATTTTCAACAATTTCTCTTCCTTTGGCTGTCGTGTTTTTCTTTTTTAATCTGCTGTCTAGCAAATATTTTATGACTCCTCCGAAAAAAATACATGCTGTGGCACGGAAGGGAAGATACATCCCTACAGCTATGAGCATTGGGGATGGAGAACCTATGAGGATAAGAACAACTGCCAGAAGCATACCTGAGATGACTAAAGGCCAGGCCATCTCTCCGCCAACTATTCCCTTGGACATGGTGGCCATCAGTCCTGCTTGTGGCGCCGGGGGTGTTTCGCTGCCGATTCCTTTGTTTTTTTGCAATAGTTGGAAGCATTTCTTTAATTTCTTCTTCTGAGAATAAT
>CAZSPM010000161.1:0-5623 GCA_964608785.1 uncultured Eubacteriales bacterium | reverse complement strand
AAGATTTTAATACTCCAATGAAGGTGAGCTCCTGTTACTCTACCCGTTGCACCGACTTCTCCAATAATATCGCCCTTTCTAACAAAATCACCCCTTATTGTTTTGATCTTCGAAAAATGGCAATAGAAAGTGAAAACGCCAAGCCCGTGTTCGATGATGACCGCTTTCCCTGCATAGTACAAGTCTCCAGCAAAAACAATTTTTCCTGAATTAGAAGCCTTAACTGGAGTACCTAAAGGAGCTGAGATATCCACTCCGCTATGAGGAGAACGGGGCAGATTGTTAAAAATTCTCCTTTCACCAAAATTGGGATGAACCTCTCCCGAACAAGGCAGGATAAAGCTGCCTTCTCCCAACCATCGTGGTGTGATCATTCCATAAATTATTCTCAGTATCTCTGCGTCCCTCCTTATTCTGTCCAAAGCTTCCGGCGGAGGAGTGACAAACTCCTCTCTTACCCACAGTTTCTTCACTGGAAATTTCTTTGCCAATATAAAAATATCCTTCTGTATACTCTCTCTCTGACCTGAAGTGTTAGTTATGACAATTTCCATTGGATAGGAGCCGGGTTCAGCGTTCAGGTCAATCCCAACGAATGCGTAAAGCCTCGAACTCGTTTCATCTTTTCCCATATCATATTCCCTTTCTAAGAATCGAACCTGAGCATCCACGATATTAACACCTTCCTCAATTGTCACCACAATTGCTTCACCAGGCTTAAGGGCCCTGAAAGCGAGCTCTATGATTATCCCAGAGGGGCTTAATAGTTTTTCATTTTCCTGAGAGAAAAGACTGACTGCATTCAAAAAAGAGAGGAAAAGAAATAAAAATACAAGTTTTCTCATAGCTTCAAGACTCCAAAAAATTCACAACTGTCCTGTTAAACTTTTCTGCCCACTCCACTTGGGGAAGATGGCCGCATTTTTCGAAAATAAGTAGCTGAGAATTCTTTATCAGGCTATTGCCCAAGTAAGCTTGAAAGAGAGGGATAATCTTATCATTCGCTCCCCAGATAATTAAGGTTCTATGAGGCAAGGTTGCAGCCTCCTCAACGATTGAAAACAATATTTTGCTCCTTACTCCTTTTAGGTTCACACCGGATCGGAGAACTTCAAGGTTTACTTCTCCGGTCCTAGGGAGATCAAAAATCTTCAAGACACAGTCCACGAAAGGGGATGGAAGCTTCTTGCTGTCGTAGAACAAATGAGATAAAAGCATTCTAGCAGTAAAATGATTTCTCATCGCTAAGACGAATTCACCAACCGGATAGACAGAAGCCAAACGCAAAATAAAGGAGAGTTTTTGTCCGAAACCTGCATTATCTACCAAAATCAATTTATCGATCCTCTCTGCAATCCTTGAGGCCGTATGAAGAGCAACGAGTCCCCCCATGGAATTTCCGATGAGGGAGGCCTTAGAAAGAGCAAAGGTATTCAAAAAAGAGAGCATGAAATCCGAAGCCATATCAAGGCTGAATCTGATTTTGGGTTTGGCTGAGTGTCCAAAGCCAAGAAAATCAAAAGCTATGACTCGATATTTTTGAGAGAGGGCATTAAGATTGAGCTCCCAGCATTCCAATGACCGTTCCAATCCATGAAGGAGAATGATCGCCGGTCCACTCCCCTTTTCAGAAACGCGGACATCATCTTCGTTAATAGAAATGTATGTCTCTTTCAAGGGAACAGATGATATTAAACCTTAACTTTCTTTCTCAAGACTTTACCAGGCAGATTTCCTGTATGTTCACCTTTCTCGATTACGATCCCTCCATTAACCAGAACATACTCGATTCCCACTGGATACTGATGGGGATCTTTCCAGCTGGCCCTATCCATAACCTTGTCTTCGTCGAATATAACAATATCAGCATAATAGCCGCCACGCAAGATTCCTCTCTTTTCAAAGTCAAATTTTCGAGCAGCAAAAGAAGTTATTTTTTTAATCATCTCAGGAAGGGGAACTATATCTTCTTCTCGAACATATTTTCTCAGCACCCTCGGAAAGGTTCCATAAAGTCGCGGATGAGGCTTCCCTCTGCCTAAAAGGCCGTAGGGAGAAACAGCCGAGCCATCTGTTCCAATCCCAACTAGAGGATGAGCCAAAATCTTTCTCAAGTTCTCTTCTTTCATCATGAAAGTGATCATTCCGACTCTGTTCTTTTCTTCAATCAGAAGATCTTTCATAAATTCATAAGGTTCCTTCTCTAGCTCCTTAGCTGCTTGCAAAACGCTTTTGCCCTGAACAGGTCTATTCTTTTCCGAAGCCACAGATGAAATAATGACTTTTTCCCAGGAACCAAGTTTATTTTCTTGTTCAGCCAAATGGGCTCGAAGTTTGCTGTTGAGGGTCGGATCTTTCAATCGCTCTAAAAACTCATCGGTTGTTCCCTGTCTTGCCCAAAGAGGGAAATAAAAACTGAGCCCGGTGGACCCAGCGATGTAAGGGTAGCGATCACAAAATATGGATATACCTTCTTTCTCTGCCTCTTCGATCTTGGCCAAGGCTTGGTCGATTTTATGCCAATTTCGCGGATAAGCAATCTTAAAATGGGAAATTTGAAGACTGACGCCTGTTTTTCTGGCGACTTCAATACTCTCTTCCAGAGATTCGAGCAATCGATCACCCTCATCTCGCATATGAGTGGCATAAACAGCACCAAGTTGGGCCGCCACTGTACATAATTCGTGAATTTCGCCAGGCTGAGCATAACTTCCTGGCGCGTATTCAAGTCCAGTGGATAATCCTACAGCACCCAATTTTATGTTCTCTGCCACGAGCATTTTCATTCTCTCCAGCTCTTCCTGCTTGGGAGGCCGGTCATTAAATCCCATCGAAGCGCCGCGGATTGTTCCTTGTCCTACGAGAGTCCCATAGTTAAGGGCCATTCCCTTCTCTTCTAATCTGGAAAAAAAGCCCTTGATATCCATCCACGTCAAATCAATCTCGAGCTGCTCTTTTAGATTCTCTTTTGTCTCATCATATATTTCCTCAGCAATAGGAAAAGGAGAAGACCCACAATTTCCGCTAACTAATGTAGTAATACCCTGCCGAATAGAACTTTCTGCTTTAGGATTGACCAAAAGCTCCACATCAGAATGATCATGAACATCGATAAAACCTGGGCAGACAGCACGATTCTTGGCATCAATAACAAATTTTCCTCTTGAGCTAGGTATTTTTCCAATTTCTTTAATGAACTTTCCACTAATTCCGATATCTGCTTTAACTGCTTTTTTCCCTAATCCATCAAAGATTTGACCATCGCTGATGACGAGGTCAAAATCCTTTTTTGAAGTGCATCCTTGCAAAAGAATTCCGTAACCCCCAAGACCTGTTGCCACCACTAGTTTCGATGATTCTTTGAGAAAACCTCGTCGACTGATTATCCTTTTCATTTTCACTCCTCAAACAACAAATTCATCTGTAATATATAGAATAAAGTAAAAGATGTCTAGGGGTCGCGTCTCAACATTTGACATATTATTTCCCCTTTTCTAGAGAAGATCCCATTTTTATAGGAACGATTCCACAAGACAATAGGAAAGATACATCAATAAATTGATATGTCAAATGTTGAGACGCGACCCCATTTATTTCTCAAAAATAGAGAGAGATAGAGAAAGACTGCGCTCGTTGAGAAAAATGGAATCCGATCCTGAGTTGGGCAGTGTCTTCTTCCCGATTTAAAGAACAGATTTTTTTGGCCACGACATAACCGATGACAGAGCCTATTAAGACATCAGATGGCCAGTGTTTATCATCATAAACCCTAGAAATAGCCACAAGAGTGGCCAGGCTATAGGCCAAAACATCGATGTTAGTATCCTCAGATTGGTCGGCAATCGTTGTGGCCACTGCAAAAGCAGAAGAGGCATGCCCTGAAGGGAAGGAATGAAAACCCGACCTTAATGAGAATGGATGAAAGGCATGCTTGGATTCTCCTGTTCTAGGGCGAGCTCTTCCCACAATCGTTTTTAAACCTAAAACAAGGACACCCGTGGTGATCCAGCTCTCCAGGCTTAAAAGACCTGTTTTTCTCAAACTTCTGTTTTCAAAAATTTCTCCCGATGCATACAAAGCAGTTATTATGCCTGCCAAACATGCTCCATTGCCTAAAAAGGAACCAATACTAGTGAAGTCTTTGGACGAGGAGCTGCGGTTCTCCATAATCCAGTCATGAATTTCCGAGTCTGATGCATAAAGAAGAATTCCTCCCCCCAAAACAGCTGAAAAATTTAAGATATCTCCCTTATTCCAGTTCTTAGGCGAAACAAAGACATGCGCAAAATCGTTGCTGAAGTTTCTTAAAAATTCTTTGTTTAATTTGTATTCATCTGATGGAGTCGTTGCATTAAGATTATCTCGAAAAGGGAAAAAGAGTGAAAGTGCCATAAAAAAGACAAGTACACTTCGGTGCCACTCCTTTTTTTTCGAATGATAAGACATCAGGAATATCTATTAAGGCCTCGCCATAAATTCTTCAATAATATTGATTGTCTTCTCTGTTGCTCCTTGCAATGAGTTTAACGTCTCTTTTGCTCTTTTTCCCATCTCGCTTAGAGATTTCTCATCCTGCATCAAAAACATTTCAACTAAATCCTGCTTTTTATCAATTATCTGAGCCGATTTCGACTCGCAAAACTTTTCTGCTAAAGCAGAAAAATTATCCATATGAGGCCCAAAAAAAATCGGCTTCTCGTAAAAAGCAGGCTCGAGTAAGTTTTGGCCTCCCCAGGGGACCAGACTTCCCCCTACGAAGCTAACATCAGCAAGTCCATAAAACTGGGCGAGCTCTCCGATTGTATCTAGGATCAGAACATCCCACTCTGAAACTGAAGAAGCTTGGGTCTTTTTCTTTACTTTGAATGAGAAAGCTTGACAGAGCTTTTCTACCTCTTCGAATCTATCTTGTTGGCGGGGGGCAAGGATCAGAAGAATGTCCTCTTTAATTTTTCTTGCTTCCCGCAAGGCCCAAAGGAGTTGTTCCTCTTCTCCTTTTCGAGTGCTGCCAGCCACAATCACTTTTTTCGTCTCAGGTATATTCAGCCCCTTTTTCATTTCCAGAATATCTCTTTCTGTTAAAGGTTGCAATTGAACCTCAGATTTCAGGTTTCCAGCCACCTCTATTCGATCTGAGTCTACGCTTAATCTTCTCAGCCTCTCCTCCTCCTTGTCTGTCTGGACTAAAAAAAAGTCTATATTTTTCAACATTCTTCTTGATAATAATCTGAGCCTGCGCAATCGTCTAAAGGAGGGCAGGGAAATTCTACCATTTATAAGGAGAACTCTTTTTGTCTTTTTATTGGCTTCACTCAAAAGATTGGGCCAGAATTCAGACTCAGCCAGAATAAATATGTGGGGGGATAATGCTCGAAAAAATTTCTTAACCACACATTTAAAATCAAACGGGACAAAAAAGATATTATCTGCATATCCAAGCCTTTCCTGGGCTATTTTCATTCCAGTGTTGGTCAATGTGGAAAAATGAATCACCCAATCCGGGTGCCTCTCCTTTACCTCTTTGATTAAATTTTGAAGCGAGAGAACTTCGCCAACAGAAACAGCATGAATCCATAAAGATTTCCTCTGCTTCATCTCTTCAGGAAGTTTAAATCCCAACCTT
>CAZSPM010000160.1:0-5637 GCA_964608785.1 uncultured Eubacteriales bacterium | reverse complement strand
TAAATATCATCATAGGGGTTATAAGAATATGATTTCCCATATAAGTTATGAAACTTATGAAAGCCTGACCCCGTTGGAACCACATCAGCCCAGCCTGAAAGCCTCGGGAGAACATAGTGCATAAAAAATACTTCTGTGCCCATTGAATTCTTGACAGATCGAATAAAATACTTTATTAATCTATGACTTGATTATAATTATACAATCATAAACATCATAAAAATATGAGGTGAAAATAATGACAGATAAGAGAGCAGACCTCGCCGGGCCTGGAATCGGCGATTATAACGAATTGAAGAAAATCTTACCGCAAGACTACAGCTCTCTTCTTAATCCAAAGGATACGCAGACAGCTATCTATGCAGTGAAGAACTATTTCGAGGAAAATCTGTGCAAAGAACTCAACTTGATGATGGTCTCAGTTCCTTTGATTGTCGATGTGGAAAGTGGAGTCAACGATATGTTGGATCGTGACGGTTCACGTACACCTATCCAATTCCACATCTCAAACGACCATGATAAAAACCCGGTCGATGCCCAGGTTGTACAAGCTGCCACCAAATGGAAACGCATGGCCCTAAAGCAGTTTGGAATGGGACCCGGAGAAGGCCTCTGTACTGACATGCGTGCCGTACGCAAGGATTACTTCCTTGACCATGATCACAGCGCTTATGTGGACCAGTGGGATTGGGAGTTGGTGATAACCGAAGAGCAGCGTAACCTAGATCTTCTCACTGATATCGTTCAGAAGATCTGGAAAGTCTTAAGGGGAGCCGAAGTTCACGTTCAGGAGCTCTTCCCTCAACTCAAGACGGATAAATATCCAGACTTGCCCGATGAGCTGACATTTCTACATGCCGAAGACATCCTCGATATGTATCCTGACCTCCCGCGGAAACAACGGGAGACAGAAGTAGTGCAGAAATATCCCGCAATCTTTATTTATGGTGTTGGCTATCCATTGAAGGACGGTTACCCTCACGAGATGAGAGCGGCAGACTATGACGACTGGATCACAGAAACCGTCTCTAAGGATAACAGGCCCATGCGCGGCCTGAATGGAGACATCCTCGTCTGGAATCCTGTGACAAAGCGACGTCACGAGTTGACATCCATGGGAATTCGCGTGAATGCTGAAACACTAAGGAAGCAACTAGAGATGAGCGGCCAACTTGATTTTCTCAATTTTCCTTACCATCAAGGTATCATAAACAACGAACTGCCTCTTACCATTGGTGGCGGTATTGGTCAATCCCGTACATACATGTACATACTCAAGAAGGCACACCTTGGCGAGGTCAGTGTTACTGTCTGGCCGAAGATACTCAAAGACATGTGCAGGGAGAAAAACATCCACGTCCTGGAGTAAGCAAAATCTCGTTTAAGTTAACAGAAAATTAAAACCTTCCAATCTTTACCATCGGTTCGCCTTTGCTCATAGGAGGAGTAGCAATGATATACATAATTATCCCCTCATGCGGGGCCATTGCTTTCTGAATAATATTACCAAAAAAATCTGTCAAATATCCGAGTAATTCACCCCTCTGTACATGACGTCCTTGGTGAACCAGCGGATAAAAGATCCCTTGATGTTCAGACCGGATATATGTGACTTTTCTTATCCATACAGAATCAAACAATAATTCAGGTTTGCCTTCGATCATATTCAGATGTTTAAGAGTATTATTCGTACCATTGATTATGCGTACGATATCCTCTTCATCGGTTCTGCCGAGCTTACCGGATTCAATTGTGAGGGCAGGCTTTCCTTTTAAAAGTGCGGAGTTTGCACAAAGTGAGGCAGACATCTCATCTGGTTTAACAGTCTCATGAACAATCACTTTAAACCCAAAATTAATTGCAAGAGCTCGCGTTCTTTCGTCAAGACGTTGATCCCCAGTCTCTGTGTAATAAAGGTACGGCATAAGGTCTTCATTTCCATCCCCACAGTGCAAATCTATAAGATAATCGCATTGATCAATAACTTCCTTCGTAATTTGGTAAGCTATTCTTTCTGTCATGCTTCCATCTATTCTGCCAGGGAAGACACGATTCATGTTCTTCCAGTCATGTGGATTATAGTAGATTGTTCTTTTTAAGAATGAAGGCATATTCACAACATGAACCATGATCACTGCCCCCGACATTTCTGAAGGCTCCAATTTCTTTTTAAGGCGTTGAAGTGCCAAAATGGGTGGATACTCATACCCATGTATACCAGCAGTTAAAGCCAGCGCTGGCCCCTTTTTTACCCCAGTTATAATTGTGACTGGAATTTCTACTTCTGGGCCATCCATTCCAGCGGGAATCTTTATAAAGCCAGACTTTTTTTCACCCGGGTTGGCCATAACATCCCCCACTTTTAATGCCTTTTGGGATAACGCCAAAGTCCCGCTAATGCAAAGAAATGCTATAGTCAATAAAACAAGGGAAATTCTTTTCTTTATCATTTTTAACCTCCTCAATGAAATTCTCACTCGAATGAATCCTTCATATCTTTGTCCAATATGTCATCCTTCATTCTTATTGGAGCATTTTAACTCAGATTGAGTTGTCTTCTCAATCTTTCTTCTATTCATAATTTTTCTCATGATTTTTACTCTTTTGACCTCGATTTTTTGTTGTGATATAAGCTAAACTGTCAAACAGCTGGAGGAAGAAATGTGCACTGGAAGAGATGAAAGAAACGCTCCTTTTAGGAATGAATCTTATGGCAAAAGAAGGCGTGACATCGATACATGAGGCGGGCATGGGACAGAAAATTCTTCAAGCATTTAGTGAACTTCGAGAAGAAGGACGATTCCCTATTCGCGTATATGAGATGCTGAGCAGGAGGGATAAAGACCTGTTGGAAGAATGGTTCAAGCGAGGCCCCCGGATCGATTCCAAAGATTTCTTTACATTTCGTTCGATCAAGGTCTTTTACGACGGGTCTCTTGGTTCCCGCACAGCTATTCTCAAAGAACCCTCTTCCGACGACCCAGAAAGTGCGAACATAACCGAATACATAAAACCTCAAGAACTGAAAAATATAAAAGTCCTGCAAACCTAGGTTGCAGGAAAGGTTGTTTCAGAAAATCACCATAAATAAATCAGGAAGAAAAAAGGTCCCATTCTCATAAGGAGTGAATCCTATGAAAAAATATTCGAGTTTCCTTCCTCAGCTACTCTTGATTATGGCTGCTGCAGGAATGAATTCTCTTGCATGTGATGAAACTCTCCCTGCTCCATTCAAAGTAATGCCTCAGCCACGCAAGGTGGAGCTGCTGGGTGGCCCAGGTCTTGAATACAATGCATTAAAAAGTGTCCAAATTAAAGGAAATTTTCAAAGACCTGTTATGCCGCCGCTTCTCAATAGTTTGCCAAATGTAAAAAAAGGAGCAAAAGGAATCCTCTTTCTCAAGTTTTCCAAAGATAGGTCTCTTCCGGAATCAGAAGAAGGATATATTCTTCTTATCGAAAACGAAAATGCGCTGATTTCAGCCAGAGGAGAAGCAGGTCTTTTTTACGGCTGCCAAACCCTTGGGCAGCTCCTTGAGGATGCACGGGATACAGGCGCTTCGATTCCAGCCTGCAAAATAACAGATTATCCCAGTCTCTCTTACCGGGCCATCCACATTGACGTTAAACATCATCTGGATACCATGAAGTATTATTATGACAGCATAGACAGGCTTGCCCGGTACAAAATCAATGCCATCATCTTTGAATTTGAGGACAAACTTCGCTACAAGCGCCGTCCGCTCGTAGGCGCTCCTCAGGCGATCAGTATAGACGAGATGGCAGCCCTAACAAGATATGCACGATGTCGCCACATAGAAATAAATCCTCTTGTACAAGGATTGGGACATGCGACTTTTATCCTTAAGCATGAAAAATATGCCCGCCTCCGGGAAGATACTGAGAGCCGCTGGGCTTTCTGCCCTTTGGATGAGGGAACGTACGAGGCTTTATTCGACCTCTACCTGGATGCCTTTGATGCAACTCCTGGCAGCCGGTATCTGCATGTCGGAGGAGATGAGGTGGGCGAGATCGGCCAATGTTCACGATGCAGACCTATGGCAGAAAAAGAGGGAAAACTAGCGCTATACCTTTACTGGCTCAACCGGGTCTGCGATTTTGCCCAGAAGCACAACCGGACTCCCATTTTCTGGGATGACATGATTTTCAAATATGCCGGAGTCTGGGAAACCATGTGGAGTGATTTTGACCATGAAAAAGTGGCTCAGCTATGGGAGAAAGGTATGCCTATTCTCGATAGCGTACTTGAGAAATATCCAAAGAACTGCGTTTTCATGCGCTGGAATTATACCCTGGGACTCCAGGAGGGCAACATTCGGGCATTAGAATGGTTTAAAAAACAGAGGCTCCAAGCGATGATTGCCACCGCAGCCCAGAATGTTCATCCTCTTCTTCCCCAAACTGACAGAGTAGACATTATTCAGAGTTTCATAAATATGGCAGACGAAAAGGACATCAACGGCATGCTCTGTACAGCCTGGGACGACTCATCTCCCCACATGGAGACATACTGGCGAGGCCTGGTTGCTTCGGCTGAATTCAGCTGGAGCCCTAAAGGAAGGCATCTTGAGGAATATGAAAAAGCTTTCCTGCAGCGGGAGTTCGGACCTGAATGTGAGGACGCCACCTGGCTTTATGCCGAATTGTTTGAAGCTGTGTCCTTCTGGAACAGAGCTTTGTGCGATCAAGGAAATCGCAGGCGAGGAGCACAGCTCTTAGATCTTCCTGACCATCAAAACCCAGGCGAATGGACCAAGAAGCACGAAAAAAGGCTCCAAATGGCCCATGAGGAAACTGAAAGATATGAGCGACTTAAAGCAAAGCTTGAAGAGTTAAAGGAGAAAGCACAGCGTAACCGTTATCACCTGGAACTCCTATCAGCCATCAATGATTTCCAAATCACCTCTGCTCACATGCTTCTTGCTTTGAAGGATTGTGACACGGCTGGCTCAAGAAAAGGCGCCGATTGCAAGAAAAAGGTATGTGAAGTTATAAAAAAATTTGACCATGCCTGGGAAAAATTAAAAAAGGTCTATCGAAAGACACGTTTCATCTCTTATCCTGACAACTATGTAAAAGATCGCTATTTCCACCTTGCCAGCAAGAGTGAAGACTTAACCTGGATGGTAGATGTCGATAATAAGTTCCACAAACTTGTGAAGGAATGGTTATTATTCCCCAAGGGCATACTCGACTGCAGCTCTAGCATGAATAGTCGTCGTATCCAATAAGGGGATTTCATAATCCTCCTGTTTCACCAATAATGGTATTTCTGTGCATCCTAATATAATTCCCTCTGCTCCTCTGACTGCGAGGTTTCCGATAATTTTTTGGAAAGTCTCTTTTGATATTTTTTTAATTTCTCCCATGCACAGCTCACTATAAAGTATACTATGAATTGTCTGTCTCTCCTCCTCATCAGGTATGATAACTTCAAGCCCATGTTTTTCTTGAAGCCTCATTCTGTAAAAATCTTCTTCCATGGTGAATCTTGTTCCAAGCAGACCGACTTTCTTTAGCCCACTTTTTTTAATCGTCTTGGCAGTAACATCGGCTATATGTAGCAATGGGATATTGATAGATTTTTGGATAGCATCTGCCATTTTATGCATGTTG
>CAZSPM010000159.1:0-5655 GCA_964608785.1 uncultured Eubacteriales bacterium | reverse complement strand
TTTTTAGCTCCCCTCATAGACATGCACATATGTTCGGCTTCGATGACAACCATAACACCAAGAGGTTTTAAGCGTTCATTGATGAGGTCTGCGATTTGTTTTGTCAGTCTTTCTTGGACTTGAAGTCTTCGTGAAAGAATATCCACAAGCCGGGCAATTTTGCTTAAACCTACGATTCTTCCTCCCTTAGGGATATAAGCCACATGGGCTACACCGGCGAAAGGGAGGAGATGATGTTCACACATAGAATAAAGAGGGATGTTTTTTATGAGGACCATCTCATCATGCTTTTCGTTCTGGATAACCTGAAGTTGTGTGGCAGGGTTCTCCTTTATACCTCCGAGTATCTCAGAGAACATACGGGCAACTCTTTGAGGTGTTTCTTTGAGCCCTGCTCTTTTGGGATCTTCATCAACACCTTCTAAGATGAGTTTTACTCCACTTTCAATCTTCTTTAGGTCCACTTCTTTCTCCTTGTCCCTTTTAGAAATTGCTAGCCTGGATTATTAGAGGAATCTACTTTCCATAGTATCTTTTTAATGCTAGCTGTATGATTTCTTTTACGGGAAGTTTATTTTTTTTTGCCAGTTTCAAGCAGTCTGAGAATTCAGGTTGAATATTGACTACTTTGCCATCGAGAAAGGATAACTTAATCCTGACTTTTTCTCCGAGAACACTTACTTCTTTAACCGTTCTCTCCAGGGTTTTCCTTTCTACGGGAAAGTATCTGACTCCTATGGAACTTGTTTCCTTGAAAATATCCCGGATAAGAGAATCTATTTTACCAATCTCTGCTAATAGGGTCAATTTTGTCGCTAATCTGTTCTTTTTCATGAGTACTGGAGTGAGAAAAACATCCAGAGCTCCTGATTGAAAAGCCTTATCAAAGAAACTCGCCAGAACCTGAGGATTGGAATCATCGATGTGGGCTTCAATCAGATAGATCCTTTTATCTGCATTGAATTCGTTTAAATCTCCATAAAAACCACGTAAAATGTTAGGGAAATCTCGAAAGTCTCGATTACCGGCTCCACATCCAATCTTTTCATAAGTGATTTCCGGAAAAGGAATGAATTTTTTGGCAAGACCTGCGATGATCGCTGCTCCTGTAGGTGTGACAAGTTCTTCCTTTACCCAGGCTGAATAGACAGGAATGTTTTTTAGTAGCTCGGCCACTGCAGGAGGAGGAACGGGAAGATTCCCGTGTGAAGCTTTGACCCATCCACTGCCTAAGTTCAAGGGTGAGGAATAGATTTGAGATATATTGAGTGCTTCGATAAGAAAGCAGCAGCCGACAATATCCACGATCGCATCATCTGCGCCGGCTTCATGGAGGTGGGCCTGCTTGAATTTGTGACCATGGACATGCGCTTCCGCCATAAAAAGCCTCCTGAAGATGGCTAATGAGTTCCTTTTTACCGAGGCAGAAAAAGAACTGTCTTCTATGAGACTTACGACGTCAGACCATTTTCTAGGGGAGGTCTTTTTAGACCTGACCTTAACATCTACTATGAGAGCGCGGAGCGAGGCTCGTTTTGTTTTTCTGATTTGAATTTCTACAGGGAGTCTCAATGCAGACATTTTTTCTTTAAAAAGGGAAGGGGATATGCCTAAGTCGAGAAGTGCCCCCAGGATCATGTCTCCGCTCAAACCTGCAATAGCGTCAAAATAAATATATTTCATCTTGTATCATTCCTTTCCTTCTTCAGTTCTCTTGCTTAATTCCTTATCTATAATAGGAAGGATCTCCCCAGATTTTCCTCTAAAAGAAAAATCAGAATAAGAGGTAAGGGGAGTTGGATCGGGATTGATCTCCACGATCTTAGCTCCAGCATTGTCTGCTTGAAGAGGAAGAGAAGCAGCCGGTTGAACCACAGCAGAGGTGCCAATGACAAACATCACCTCGCAGCTTGAGCTGGTCAAGAATGCCTTTTGGAGCACAGTCGATGAAAGAGATTCTCCGAACCAAACCACATGGGGCCTGAGCATAGCTCCGCATACTTCGCAGAGAGGGGGGATCTCTTTCAACGGTATATCATGATTGTCTATTATTGTCCCTTCTTCTGTGCATCTGAGTTTCCAGATATTGCCATGGAGCTCCAGGACATCCTTTAAGCCTGATTTTTGATGGAGGCCGTCAATGTTTTGAGTAATCAGAGAGAAGGATGAAAAGGTTTTTTCCCATCGCGCCAGGACATTGTGGCCGAGATTGGGGTCCTTTGCTCCGATGATGCCACGCCTCCAGTCGTACCATTCCCAAACAAGCTTCGGATTCTGAGAAAATGCTGCAGGCGTGGCCAGCTCCTCTGGCCGGTATTTTTTCCAGAGACCCCCTTCTCCCCTGAATGTGGGTATCCCGCATTCAGCCGAGATTCCGGCTCCTGTCAATACCGCTACTCCCTTTGTGTGAAGAAGAAGCTCGATTAACGGTTCTATTTCCATCCTGTTGCTCATCAGTTGTCCTTTCGCTCAATAGAATAATCTTTTCTTGGTGAAAAATCAAAAAAAAAAGAGGGTAAACTAAGCATCTAAAATTCTGGCAAGAAAGTTGTCAATCAGGCGGGCTGACTCGTCAGCACGCGAATTTGCCCCAGCGAGGCAAATTTGCTCCGGTCCTCGGTTTTTAAGCGATTATTAGCGAGGGGCAGTGGGTGAAAAAAACCGTTTGAAGGCTGAGCGGGCATGGAGGTTCCAACGGGGTCAGGCTTTCATAAGTTTTATAATTGATTATTATTTGAAATTTTATTCTATTCCCTAATAAACTATAAAACTTATGAAAGCCTGACCCCGTTGGAACCTGATTGACTGTGCTTTCAAATTCTGATAATTTTAACTGTTGGAGATTAGATTAGAACAATAAAGTTTCTGTAGAAATCGACAAGTAGATTCTGCTTGTTTTTTTGAGATTTGCGACTTTATGTCATTGAGGACGTTTGGCCACAATTACTTCATTCCCGACAATGTCATGTAGTCAGTGATTTTGGCATGTATATCGATAATGATTAAATTTTATTAGGAGGACTTATATGATAAAAAAATACTATCTTCTTTCACCCGGCCCCACCCCTGTCCCTGAAGATGTGCTTGCCTCAGCTTCAGAGCCAATTATCCATCACCGAACCCCTGAATTTTCCGGAATTTTCATGGAGACAATTGAAGGATTAAAATATGTGTTTCAAACTGAGCAGGATGTGTACCTTTTGACCTCATCCGGAACAGGAGCCATGCAAACAGCTGTTGTTAATACCCTTTGCGCTGGAGACAAAGTCATCTCCATCAGTGGAGGAAAATTTGGGGAAAGATGGGGGCAAATCTGTAGAGCTTATGGAATAGAAGTCAGAGAGATTGCGCTGGAATGGGGAGAACCTTTTACCAAAGAACAGCTGGCAGAGGAACTGCAAGCTAATCCAGAGACAAAGGCTGTTTTTGCAACCCTTTCCGAGACTTCTTCGGGAACTGTTTATGATATTCAGGGATACGGGGAAATCTTAGACTCATCAGAGGCAATCTTGATCGTCGATGGAATCTCAGGACTCGGCGCGACTCCCTGTCCTGTGGATGAGTGGAAGGTGGATGTTATGGTTGCCGGTTCTCAAAAATCATTCATGATTCCACCCGGACTCGCTTACATCTCTTTCAGCCCAAAGGCCTGGCATCTGGTGGAACAATCCACGCTTCCGAAGTTCTATTTTGATGCGAAAAAATGCAGAAAAAACCTCGAGAAAAAAACCACTCCATTCACTCCAGCTGTCTCGCTCGTCATACAGCAGAAAAAGTCTCTGGATATTATTAGATCTCTGGGTTTGGAGAAGCTTTTTGAGCATCATCGTATTCTCGGAGATGCAACAAGAGCAGGAGCGAATGCTATCGGCTTAGAGCTTCTTTCTAAGAAGCCTGGAAACATCTGCACAGCTATCAAAGTACCTGCTGGAGTTGATGGGATACAGCTTGTTAAAACTATGCAGGGAAAATACATGGCATACATTGCCGGAGGTCAAGATCCCTATAAAGGAAAAATATTCCGTATTGCCCACCTGGGATACATGGGAGGGTTCGATATCATAACTGCTCTTACAGCGCTTGAGATGACTCTTTCTGAACTGGGTTATGATTTTAAGAGCGGGACTGCTATAGAGGCTGCTGAAGCTATTTTAAAGGAGAATTGGGAATGAAAAAAATACTTGTCGCCGATAGTTTAAACCCAGAGGCTCTTGAAGAGCTTAAGTCCTTCCCTGATTTTGAAGTGACCTTAAAAACGGGGATGGATGAGGATGAGTTGGTTAATACAATTCCAGATTTTCATGTCGCAGTTGTCAGAGGTGCCACAAAAATCACTCGGAAAGCTATTGAGTCGGCCTCAAACTTGGAACTCGTCATCAGAGCGGGAATAGGTCTTGATAATATTGATCTTGAAGCCGCTAAAGAAAAAGGAATCCAGGTTGCCAATACTCCTGCTGCCACATCTATTTCTGTAGCAGAACACACATTTGGACTGATGTTAGCCGCTGTGCGGAACCACGGCAAAGCCAATCTTTCTATGAAGGAGCATAAATGGGAGAAGAAGGTTCTCTCGGGTACTGAACTCTATGGTAAGATGTTGGGAATCATAGGCGCTGGGAGGATAGGCCAGGAAGTGGCAAAGCGCGCTCTTGCTTTTGGAATGACTGTTATCGCTTATGATGTCATTGAAATTCAAACAGATCTGGATATAAAACAAGTATCCTTGGACGAACTCCTTGCTCAATCTGACATTATTTCTCTCCATTTGCCATTAACAGATCAGACCAAACACATGATAAGCGATCAGGAATTTGAGAAAATGAAGGATGGAACGATCGTTATCAACGCGGCTCGTGGAGGAACGATTGATGAGGAAGCGCTGCTGCGAGCTCTTCAATCCGAAAAAATCAGGGCTGCTGCAGTAGATGTTTTCGAAAAAGAGCCACCAGAGGATTTCTCTCTAATCGATCATCCGAATGTCATAGCCACTCCCCATATCGGCGCTGCTGCAAAAGAGGGACAGAAAAGGGCAGGTATGGAGGTTGTCAAGATTTTAAGAGAGAGAGATTAACTTAGGAATTACTTCAGCAGAATTAAATCATTCTTGGAGGATTGATGGCAGAAATCAGACCATTCAAAGGATTAAGATATAACAGCGAAAAAGTGAACTTGGAAGAGGTTATCACCGAGCCTTACGACCGGATCCCTCCTGCGAAGCAGGAAGAATATTACAAAAAGAGTCCCTATAGTGTGGTAAGAATTATTCTGGGAAAGGATGGTGACCCTGAACACGCTGAGAAAGACAAATATAGAAGAGCTAATATTTATCTAGAAGAATGGGAGAGTGAAGGCATACTGATCAGAGAAGACAGAGATGCCCTTTATCTTTATGAGCAGGAATACCGGGTTGATGGCAGGGAGAAGAAGAGAACGGGGCTCATTGCAAGAGTGAAGCTTGAAGAGTTTGCTTCGAGAAAAGTACTTCCTCATGAGAAGACTTTTCCTAAACATAAGATTGACCGGTTAAACCTTTTGCGCGCAACAAATACCAATACGGGTCAGATCTTTCTGCTTTACAAGGATGATGAGAGAGGTGTCACAGATGCAATCGTGTCGGCTAAAGAGAAGGCTGAGTATGGAACAGAAATTAAAGAT
>CAZSPM010000158.1:0-5666 GCA_964608785.1 uncultured Eubacteriales bacterium | reverse complement strand
TCTGCATGAGTCACACGACGACCTCTCAGACCCGTCTTCTCCGCTCCAAGACTATGGGGAGGTGTTTTTTATAGAAACATCAAGTCAAGGTCCATTTTTTTTCTCTCTCTTTATTAAAAATATTTAGCCTATCTCCTTTTTTGCACCCTCTTCTTTTTTATTCTTCACTTCTTTCTGCAGTTCCGCATTCTCTTCCTCTGGCTCATCTAATTTTTCTTCGTAGACTGCGTCCTTTTTCTCTTTTTCCTCTTCCTTTTTTTCCTCTTTTTTCTTCAGCTCCTCTTTCTTTGACTCTTCTTTTTTGGCCTCGATATCCTTCTTTTCTTTCTCTGGCTCTTTCTTCGTAGCCTCGAGAGCCTCCTTCTTTTCTTCCTCCTTGACAACCTCTATCTTAATCTCTGCTCGGTCCTCATGGAAGACCTTTATGGACACAGAATAGTTACCCAATCTCTTTATGGGTTCATCTAACAGGATTTTCTTCCTGTCAATCTCAATACCTGCATCTGTAAGAGCATCTTTGATATCCGAAGAGCTCACTGAACCAAAAATAATGTCTTTCTCTCCCGCTTTCCTCTTAAAAGCAAGGATTGTTTGGTTGAGTTTTTGGATAAGGTCCTGGAAAGAAAGCCTTTCTGTCTCAATTTTCTTCAACAAGGCCTGTCTTTCTATCTCGATCATCTTCATGTTGGAGGAAGTTACCTCGAGTGCCATTTTTCTCGGGATGAGAAAATTTCTGCCGAATCCCCCTCGAATATCTACAATGTCTCCTCTCCTTCCAAGATTCTCCACATCCTGTTTCAAGATAACTTTCATTGTTCCTCCAGTTCAAAAACTAACATCTTAATCCTCAACATAGGGGAGTAAAGCCAGCAAACGTGCTCTTTTTATTGCAGTCGCCAGCTTCCGCTGGTGGAAGGCACACGTACCAGTGACCCTCCGCGGAAAAATCTTGCCCCTCTCTGGAACATACTTCTTCAAGATAGCAGCATTTTTGTAATCGATCTCTTTGACATTAGTCTGACAAAAACGGCAGACCTTTTTTTTAGGAGGAAAATATCTCCGGAAAGACCCTCTATCTGGTTTTTGTTCCCTTGCCATTTTGCTTCTCCTTTTCAGGTTGCTCTTCGGAGGAAGGTTCTTCTTGGTTGATATCCATTGCCTCAACTTTCTCTTCTTCCAAAACTGGCGGTTCCTCTTCCTTCCGAACCTCTCTTTTCTTTTTGCGGACGAGCTTTTTAGTCTCTTTTCTCACTGTTAAGAACCGCAGGATTGTCTCGGTCTGTTTAAAGCGCCTTTCAAGTTCCATGGGAATATCAGGTTTCCCTTCATACAGAAAGAAAACATAGATGGCTTCCTCAAATTTTTGGATGGGGTAAGCGAGTTTCCTTTTTCCCCATATGTCCTGCTTGACCATCGTCCCCTTTTTTTTAGTAACAATATCAGCCATTTGAAGAATAATTTTCTCCGTGTCTTCTTCAGGCTGGTCAGGGGAAATTAAAAAAGCTGTCTCGTACTGTCTCATTGACACCTCCTTATGGATTTAAAGCTTCTTCTCTTAAAAGAAGAAACAAGGAGCATCCCTCCTCTGAAACTTCTGTATCTAATCCTCCAGGGATATTTGTCTTTGATTATAAATATTCATTGCCTGCTCCATCTCTCCATCCAGCATCATCTCCAGCGCTTCTTGAGCCTTCTTCAAGCTTTCCTCGAGAAGGGATTTCTCTGTTTTTGTAAAGGAGGAGAGAACAAATTCTGTGGCATCTTCAACGGGAATCGAAGGTCCAATTCCTATCCTTATCCTGGGAAATTTATTGGTTTGGAGTTCTTGAATAATCGAGTGCATCCCTTTGTGAGTTCCTGCGCTTCCTTCCTTTCGAATCCTTAATTCTCCCAGGGGAATATCTAAATCATCAAAAACAACGATAAGATTTCCCAAATCGACTCCTCTTCCTTCGACAATTTGCCTTACAGCCAAACCACTTCGGTTCATGTAGGTTTGAGGCATACCCAGAAGAATCCTGTCGTCCTTCCTGTCCAACTCAACAGCCTTTGATAAAAATACTCTTTTCCTGAGTCTCACTTTCCAGCCCTTGGCCAATCTTTTGATAAAGACGAATCCTACATTATGTCTTGTCTCCGAGTAACGCCTTCCAGGATTTCCCAGTCCAACCACAGCCCACAAATATCACTCCTTCTCCTCTTCTTTTCCTTTCTCTTTCTCCTCTACTTTTTCTCCCTCCTCTTCGACTTTCTCCTTCTTAATCACTTCCGGCTCCTCCTCTTCAGCAATAACTTCTTCTTCCACAACTACCTCTTCTTCTTTAGCAGGAGTCTCTATAAGAACCAATATAGTGCTTAGATCACTGAGGATTTCTGCTCCCTCGGGGGGAACCACGTCTTCGACCTTCAAAGATTGATTGAGATGAAGGGCACTGATATCTATCTCCATATGCTCAGGGATATCCTTCGGAAGGCATTCGATCTCAACTTCTCTTGTAATAAAATCCACAAACCCACCTTCGCTCTTCACGCCCACGGCCTCTCCAACCGGAACAACAGGAACAAACACGCGAATGACTTCATCCATTGCGATCTGAATAAGATCCGTATGAAGGATTTCATCTGTAACTGGATCGCTCTGGAGTTCCTTAATCATAGTATTTTTTGTCTCCGAGTCAAAAGAGACTTTGAAAACCGTGTTTTCTCCTGTTTCAGATCTTAAAATCTCAAAAACATCCTTTTTTTTCAAGGCCAAAGGAACATTAGCCTCCTTTTTTCCATAAAGAACAGCGGGAACCATCCCATTTCTTCTCATTCGACGGGACTCATTTTTCCCAAACGCTTCTCTTCTTTCCGCTTTGATTGTAATGCTCATTTCTCTCTTCCTCCTTAGACAAACAAAGAACTCACAGAATGTCCTTGATTTATTCTCCGAATAGCTTCCCCAAAAAGAGCAGCAACTGATAAGCATACTATTTTTTCAGAGGACCCTGTTCTATCATTCAATGGAATCGTATTCGTAACAATCAGCTTTTCTAAAGCTGAATCTTCTATTTTCTCTATGGCCTGGCCTGACAAAACAGCATGGCTGCATGCGGCAAAAATTCTCCGTGCCCCTTCTCTCTTTAGGGATTCTGCGCTTTGAATAAGAGTCCCCCCCGTATCCACCATATCATCCAGAATAACAACTTCACGATCTTTCACATCTCCGATGACATAGTGTACCTTTGCTATATTCGGCGCTGGCCTCCGTTTATCTATGATAGCCAATGTGGCCATTAGTCTCTTTGCAAACATCCGGGCTCGCCCGACACCTCCAGCATCAGGAGAGACAATCGTCAGGTCCTTCCATTCTAAACTTTGAATATGATTAATTAAAACAGGAGCGGCCATCAGATTATCCACAGGAATAGAGAAAAACCCTTGAATTTGAGGCGAATGGAGATCCATAGTCAGAACTCTATCTGCTCCGGCCGCCTCCACCAAGTCAGCAACAAGCCGCGCTGAAATCGGAACTCGCGGCCTCTCTTTCCAATCTTGGCGTGCGTAGCAGTAATAAGGGAGGACAGCGGTGATTCTTTCAGCAGAAGCCCGTTTAAAGGCGTCGATCATCAGAAATAGCTCCATAAGGTGAAAGTTGGCGTCATAAGAACCTGACTGCATGACAAAAACATCCTCACCGCGCACATTCTCTTCGATGTAAAAGTGTATCTCTCCATCACTGAATCGTTCCAACACACATTTTCCGAGCTCGACCTCCAAAAATTCGGCAATTTCCTTCGCTAAAACGACATTAGAAGAACCTGAAAACACTTTCATAGTATTTTCCTTTTTCACTCGTTATCCTCCTTGATATTCTCTCCTCGAAAGAGGGCTTTTGCTGGGGCGGGAGGATTCGAACCTCCGAATGGCGGATCCAAAGTCCGCTGCCTTACCGCTTGGCTACACCCCATCATTTATACTCTTCCAGTATTGTTCTCGGGATAAAGTATTTACCAAAAACGACGCGCATTTCTCCTTGAGCTCCGCTAAACATCTTTCTGCTTCTCTCCTCTCCCGAAAGAGTGCAAAAACAGCCGAGCCAGTCCCGCTGACCAAGGATAATTCTGATCCTTGGCGCTTGAAAAGGCTCCTGATGGCTCTTAATGGAGGATGTAAACGAAATATCGTCTCTTCTAATCTATTTTCCAAAAAGCCAAACTTTCTGTCAGCTAAAAACCTGATAATTTTACTGTCTTTATCTTCTGAAGTCAAGGATGAGGGAAATCGATTATAAACATGAGCTGTCAAAATCGGATAAGAGGGCAATGCTAAAGTGCAAACGAGTGTATCAAGATCAGCCAACGGGGTGATATCATCTCCACGACCGATCCCTAAACATAAGCCCCCTTCCAGGAAAAAAGGAACATCAGCCCCGAGCCTCTTCCCCAGTTCATGTAAATCTTTCCTCTCCAAATGCAACTCCCAGATTTTGTTCAAGGCATAAAGTGTCATAGCCGCATTGCTGCTTCCTCCTCCTAAGCCTTTTCCCAGAGGAATATTCTTCTCGGCATGAATCTCAATTCCCTTAGAAATGCCGAACCGCTCTTTGAGGAGTGCCGCTGCTTTGAAAATAAGGTTTTCCTTGTCCCACGGTATGCTTTTATCATTTCCTTTCAGAAGAATTTTGTTATTAGCGGCAGGATGAAATTTCAAGACATCGTAGAAATCTATCGCCTGGAAAAGAGTTCTGATGTCATGATAATTATCCTCCCTTTTCCTGATGACTTCTAGGCCAAGATTTATCTTAGCAAAGGATTTAATTTTTATCATCGAACATTTTCTCGATTTCAGCCCAGCTCTTTTCTTCAAAATTCTCTAAAAAAGCAACAGAAAATGCATCCTTTTTTATGGGCCTGTTCAGTCTTATCTTGAGGATTTTAAGACGTCCTTTACTCAAAGGATGTTGAAAAAAGAGTATGCGTGCAAAGGGAGTATCGTTGATAAATTCTTTCACTTCAAATAAAAGGTCTCCTCTTTGACCTGTCAATACTCTGCCTTGCTCATCTTTCTCAAGATTCCAGCTCTCCACCAAAACCCTGCTTTCTACTGTAATATCATTCTCCTCCCACCGACCACTCAAGAATGAAATCATCTCATTGAGGTTTACTCTAAATCCCAGGAACTTCTGAATAATCTCCTCCTCTTCTCCTTGCCAATAGGCTCTCCTAGAGGGGAGCACAAAAAACGCGCTTTCCTCAACAACAATGATCTGATAGAGGGTTTTTCCGAACCAATTTGAAACTTCGACACGCCCCTGGTGGGGAAGGTGAAACAAGAAGGAGAATTTAGACCGAGTAGATTCTTCTTCTCCAGTAATCCTTATGGATGCATATCCCTCTATGCTTTCGATTCTTGCAGGAAGAAAGGGAAGTGAAACTCTAGAGGGGAGACAACTGATAAGAAAAGAAAAACTCAGAGAAACAACTGTAAAGAATAATACCTTAAAAACCTGGAGGGGGCTCCCCCCTCTTGAGTGCTCTTTCGCCAATAACTTATTCATAGCCTTTTAGAGAGAATATGCCAATAGCTGTCTGAGAGGAAGGGAACTGGAACAGTCCCATTCAGAACAACCCTATCCTATGAGTTTATTTGTTCTCTACGATGCCTTTATCCTCTTTTCCCGC
>CAZSPM010000157.1:0-5683 GCA_964608785.1 uncultured Eubacteriales bacterium | reverse complement strand
ACTCTTAGAACTGAACATGGTCCCCGCAACAGTAGAAAAAAGATTTAATGACAAGAAAGGGTCTCTTCAATTATGGGTAGAAGATGTCACTAGTCTTCTCGATATTCTGGAACAAAAAATTCAATTTCCAAAAGAGAAAATCGACCATTATAACAAAACAAAATATCTCGCCAGGTCCTATGACAGCTTAATAGCTAATGAAGACAGGACCCAGCAGAATATGTTCTATACAAAAGATTGGCGGTTGATCCTTATCGACCATTCTCGCTCGTTTCGCTCTGCAAAGAAATTCACCACGCAGCTCATGTTTGGCAAAAACGGCATAAAGGGCGCCAAGCTTATCAGGCAACTTCCAAAGGCATTTGTAGAAAAGATCAAAGCATTGAATTTTGACAAAATCCAAAAAGCTGCCGGTCCTTATTTGAAGAAAAAGGAAATAAACGCCATCCTCAAGCGCAAAGAGCTTCTCTTGAAAGAGATTGAAGAGATGATAAAAGAAAAGGGGGAAGAAAACGTTCTGTATTGACAAATAATGCTTTAATCTCGGTCTATTATATAAATTATAATTCGAAAACTTAAAAGGATAGGGAGGAAGGAAAAATGAAAAAAAGACTCATAACCTTTTGCTTTGTAATAATCGTTCTGGGATTCCTATTTCAGTCCTTGGCACAATTCACACCAGAAGAAATAGCAGAAAGAGAAAAATGGGAAGAGTTCCTCAAAGAAGCGGATGTTATTGATTCTGATCAGCCTTTTAGTAGCAGAGAAGCTGTGACAGAACCGTGGGTTCTCACATTGGAAAAAGATGGAATCACCAACAAGGCTATTTGGAAGAATCCAGAAGGCCGGATGAAAGGTTTTATGGAAAACTGGAAATGGGAAATTGCGGCTTACCGCTTGGACAAATATTTAGGGTTGAACATGGTGCCGCCCACTGTGGAGAGAAGATTCAAGGGAAATCGAGGCTCCTGTCAATTCTGGGTTACACATGAAATGAGTCTTAAGGATAAAGTTGAGAATAAAGTCAAAACTCCCTCTTACAAAATCTTCCCTCTGAATAGGGCATATTTCCTGCAGCGGGCTTTCGATAATTTGATTGCCAACGAAGACCGGCATCAAAACCAATTTCTTTTTACCAAAGATTGGCGGATGATTCTCATCGACCACTCCCGTACTTTTAGAACTTCCAAGAAATTCACTAAAAAGCTCATTTACGACGAGAAGTATAAGGAAGGACCCACTTTCATTATGAAACAACTCCCCAGGGCATTTGTGGAAAAACTAAAAAGCTTAGATGCTGAAGTGGTTAAAAATATTGTCGGAGAATATCTAACAGATGACGAAATCAAAGCAGTGATTACCCGGAGGGACTTGATTCTTAAATGGCTGGATAAGCGTATTAAGAAGCTCGGTGAGGACAAAGTCTTATATTGATTCTGAGGTTCCCGCTTCTTTAATTTTCTTATACATCGTTAGGATGTTCTGATTATTTTCCCGCTTGTAGAAAAATCCATCCATTAGCTTGCGGGAAAGGATAATTCCAAATCCTACTTTCTCCTTATTCTTTATACCTTCTTTTATATCAGGTTCCTTCGCTTTTCTTGGGTCAAAGGGAATGCCCCCATCTATGATTTCCAAAAAAATCTTCCCTTCTTGTTGCCAAGTCGTAAGGCAAATATCACCTTTATCCTCTGGATAGGCATACCTAATGATATTGATACAGATCTCGAGCAAGGACAACTCAATTTGATAATAATCTTTAGCGGATATATTTAATCCCTTAAGATCTTCGCGCAAAAAACCTCTTATCTTCTCAATTTCTGACAGTTCACTTATAACTCTTAGCGTCCCCATTTCCAGATAATCTATAACAAAAAGAAAAACGATGTCAATCGGAAAGATTCAGAAAAAAGAGAAAAGTATGTCATTTATTCTTTTAGCTTTTGTTTGTGTTATAATCGCTCAGAAGCTGGAAACGTTTTTTGAATGATAATATGAAAAAGCACAAACACGGTTATTACTCTCAAAAATTATCAGCTGAAAAGCTACGGCTATGCTACGAAATTGCTCCTCAGCGAGTTAAGCAGTATCTTGAAGCTGAAATTAAATTCGTTCTTGAAAAAATAAGACCATATGATCTGGTTTTGGAGCTTGGATGTGGTTATGGGAGAGTTCTTCAAAACTTGATGTCGAAAACCAAAACCGTTGTTGGAATAGATACCTCATATACAAGCCTCCTTCTTGCAAAAAAAACATTCGCCAAGAACCCTTTTTGTTACCTTCTTGCCATGGACGCTATAGAACTCGGATTTTACGATAGGAAATTTGATACAGTTGTTTGTATCCAAAATGGCATCTCAGCTTTCAAAGTCAATAAACGAAAAATGATCGAGGAAGCAATGCGAGTTACCCGCTCTGGAGGAATAGTCCTCTTCTCTAGCTACTCTGAGCATTTTTGGGAGGATCGTCTCGAATGGTTCCGGCTTCAATCCAAATATGGACTCATCGGAGAGATAGATAACGATGCAACTGGCGATGGCATTATTGTCTGCAAGGATGGATTTAGGGCTGATACGGTCAGAGCTGATGAGTTTATCGCACTAACATCAGGCTTGATGACCGAGCCGATCATTACCGAAGTAGATAAATCCAGTATCTTCTGCGAAATTCGAGTCAAATAAAGATTAAAAAGATAGAAAATAAAAAAGCATTTTTTACAATTGAGCAAGATGAAAAAAAACAAGGAGCCTTCTGAGCTTCTAGAGGATTTTTCTCTTGAATCTGTTCCTTTAGAGAGAAGGAAAAGTTGGATTAATCTGGCTGTGATCTGGATCGGGATTGCAGTTGTCATGTCAGCCATTTTCCGGGGGATGATGATCGGACTAGGCTTAGGGAAAATTTCAAGCGTGATAATCTCCTATCTTTTAGGAGAAATTATCCTTGTGGCAATGATGGGACTCACTGGATTTATCGGTGCAAAAACAGGGTTCTCTACACCTCTGATAGCCAATTTTTCCTTCGGGAGGATAGGAGCGATCATCATCTCGCTCTCTATAGCTTTATCTCTCATCGGATGGTTCGGTGTTCAGGCTGCCTTTTTTGCCCGGACTATTCAATTTTACTTCAAGACAGATTTTTCATTACCAGTATTTTCCTTTTTATGCGGCATCATAATGATGATTCCCGCTATCTTTGGGATTCGAGGTCTGAGTGCTCTGAGTTGGCTGGCTTCTCCCTTCATGATCATGATCTTCCTGTGGGGAATCATAAAAATCGGCTTTCATTTTTTGCCTTCAGAAACCTTACTGGCTGCAGCTTTGAATCATCAACCTGATCCCTACCCTATAACTCTGGGAGCGGCTGCATCCATTGTGGCAGGTGGATTTATCGTAGGAGCGACAACCAGCGCCGACATATTTCGGTATGCCCGCCCCCGAATAAAAGATATCTTCATGGCAGCGGCCATTGCCATGACAGCAAGTGCTTTCCTTCACATTGTGGGCTCCATCTTAGCTATGAATACCGGAGCTTATCACGAAAAGCTTCCAGAACTCGTGATCGGCAGTCAATATCTCGGACTGGGATTCATCGGGTTCATCGTTCTTCTCCTGGCCCAATGGACGACCAATGACAGCAACATCTATTCATCAGTATTGGCTTTGAATAACATTTTTCGGGTAAAAAGGTGGAAAATGACAATTATAGCTGGAATTTTCGCTTCTCTGTTTGCTGCCATGGGAATCTTGGAAAGACTCGAGCTTTTCTTGATCATCCTGACCGTGAGCATCGGGCCGATCGGCGGGATTTTCATATGCGATTATTATCTCCTGAGAAAATTAAGAAAAAAAGATTTTGGAAAAAGCACATTTTCCAAAATTAACTATAAAGCACTGGGCGTATATATTGTATCCTTCATAATCGGCTGGACAACATCAGGACATCCTTTCACAATCAAAACTTTCCCTTTTTCTGTTTTTGCCTTCAACGGAATAATCTCTTCAATTATACTTTATTACATAGTTATGAAAATATTCCCTGATAAGGAGTAAAACCATGGCTCTGAAACAAGTCATCGAGGTCTATGATTTATTGGAAACTCCTATAATAGAGAGTAATGAGATAAAAGAATTCTTTCTGAACAAAGATCTGGAGGACGCAGAAATCGAGACACAAAAGATCAAAGAGGATAAAGGAGAGACGGAATTTGTTAAGATTAATATTAAAGGGAAAGGAGGGAACTCAAAAGGTGGCGAAGCGCCCACATTGGGTGTTATCGGACGCTTGGGAGGAATAGGTGCCAGACCTCATAAAATTGGCTTGGTCTCTGATGCGGATGGCGCTATAACAGCTTTAGCAGCGGCAGCAAAATTAGCAGACATGAGAAAAAAAGGAGACATGCTCAGAGGAGATGTCATTATCGCCACACATCTCTGCCCCCACTCGCCTATAATCCCACACGAGCCTGTCCCTTTCATGGATGCGCCTGTCTCCATGGAGACAATGAATAACTATGAAGTTGATGAGCAGATGGCGGCTATTCTCTCCATCGATACGACCAAGGGGAACAGAATAATCAACTCTCGAGGATTCGCTGTATCCCCTACTGTAAAAGATGGGTATATACTGAGAGTCAGCGAGGATTTGTTGGACATTATGCAGATAGTCACGGGGAAATTACCTGTCGTTTTCCCGATTACAACACAAGATATCACTCCATACGGGAATGAAATATACCATCTTAACAGTATTCTGCAGCCTGCTGCTGTAACCCATGTTCCAGTGGTAGGAATAGCCATCACGACTGAGGTTCCTGTTCCTGGATGTGCCACTGGCGCAAATCATGCGTTTGATATAGAAATGGCGGTGAGATTTGTGGTGGAAGTAGCGAAGGCTTTTGGTCAAGGAAAGTGTTCCTTTTTTGATGAGAAAGAATTTCAAAAATTACTATCGCTCTATGGTTCTATGGAACACCTAAAAACTCTAGGAAATAAATAAATTGTCATTACATGCTGTAGGGATTTGATTCATCAAACCCACCTGCAGGATAATATGAGTTAAGGATAAAGGATGAACTCGGCAAGGATAGGCCTTCTAACGATCGGTCAGTCTCCACGGGAAGATATCACCTCTGAAATAAAACCTCTTTTTCTTCCTCGCATAGAAATTGTGGAAGCAGGGCTACTGGATAATCTTCGCCTTGCCGAGATTGAACAATTACAGCCTGAGAAAGGGGAAACACCATTAGTCAGCCGTCTTAGAAACGGCAGCCAGATCCAATTGAGCGAACAGAAAATAACCGCTCTTTTTCCTGAAGTCATTGACTCAATGAAGAACAAAATGAAGGTCGACGGAATGGGAATGCTTTGCACGCATGATTTTCCAAGGATTGAATTTCCATCCTCAATTATTTTCCCTTTCTACTATATTCGTTTTTTGATCACAGAGGTATTACATCTTCAAAGACTCGGGGTTGTGATCCCCTTAGAAAACCAGGTGGAAATGATGAGAAAGAAATGGGAAAAGGATAAAATTATTGTGGAGGCAAAATCACCCTACGCTGAAGGAAAAAGCTGGGAAGAAGTAGTCCAAGAATTTACCCGAGAAAAAGTCGAAGCAGTCATTCTCGATTGTATCGGATATAGAATACAGGATAAAAGGGAATTGCAAAATCTGATATCCACAC
>CAZSPM010000156.1:0-5714 GCA_964608785.1 uncultured Eubacteriales bacterium | reverse complement strand
CCTGCCGAACTCTGGGTAAAAATAATTTATAATTATATTCTCTTCTATCACAGGTTCAAGCACACATTCATGGAAATGAGCCTTCCTCTGGTCCTAGAATCCATGATCCCTCTCTACTTTGGCTTCATTGCATCCTTCGTCTCTGAGACAAAAGATATGGCCAACCAAGAAGCTGAAGATGTGATCGAAGATCTCTGTCTCGAGTTTGAAAAACAAAAACCTTACCTCGTCGAGAACTGGGATAAAAGAGAGTAAAAGTCGGCAAAAGCATACATAAGGTCTTTTGATGTCCCCCATTGACTGGATCATTATCCTTTGCTATGCGGGCAGCCTCATCCTTTTGGGGTGGCGTCTCGGTCTAAAGCAAAAATCATCTGAAGACTATTACCTGGCAGGAAGAAAGTTACCATGGCTTCCCATAGGATTCTCTACAATGGCCACCCAACTGGGAGCCATCTCCTTCATCTCTGCTCCGGCTTTTGTTGCGCTGCGGGAGGGAGGTGGTATGAAATGGCTGGGATATGAACTTGCCCTTCCCCTCGCTATGATTGTGCTCATGGCTTTCCTCTTTCCTGTATTCCACTCGCTTCGCATCATCAGTGTCTATGAATTTTTGGAGAGGCGATATGATGCAAGCACTCGAGTAGTAATGAGTCTTGTCTTTCAAGTCAGCCGAGGGCTCGCTACAGGAGTGACAGTCTACGCTGCGGCAATCGTTCTTTCTGTAACCCTTCAGATTCCTCTCACCGTAACAATCCTTCTGATTGGCGCAGTCGCTGTCGTCTATGAACTCTTTGGAGGGATCCACGTGGACATTGTCTCAGACACAATCCAGATGATATTTATCTTGCTCGGAATAATCATTATAGGCCTCGTCGGTCTTCGTTTGGTCGGAGGCTGGGGTGCCCTTCCAGAAGTACTGGACTCATCACGATTTCTCGCTGTGGACTTCTCCTCTCATGGCCTTGGAGATAGCCAGGATTTCGGATTCTGGCCTCTGTTTCTTGGAGGTTTTTTCCTGTACGCTTCTTATTATGGCTGTGACCAAAGCCAAGTCCAGAGGGAACTATCCGCCAGAAACCTCAAGGAATGCAAATTAAGCCTTCTCTTTAATGGGTTTTTTCGCTTCCCCATCGTTCTCGCCTATTGCACCGTCGGATTAATTCTGGGAGCATATGCTGCTCAAAATCCTGAGTTCCTCTCAAAACTTCCTCAAGGAAGTATTGATTATCTTCTTCCGACTTTTATTCTGGCAAAAATGCCCCCAGGAGTCATTGGACTAATATTTATTGCCATCATGGCTGCAGCCATGTCTTCTCTTGATTCTTCCATAAACTCTCTCAGTGCCGCCACTATGGAAGATATCTATAAAAAGCTCAGAAAAGGAGAAATCACTCAACGGCAGGAGATGAGATTATCCAAAGTTTTTACTCTATTATGGGGCGTTTTTTGCATCGGCTTTGCCTTTTTTGTCGGTGATATTTCTGCTACTGTGCTTGAATCCATAAACAAGATAGGATCTGCCTTCTATGGTCCTGTTTTTGCTGTATTTCTTATGGGGATAGTCTTTTCAAAAGCCAAACCTCTGACTGCTATAGCCGGACTCGTAACCGGAGTTGCCTTTAATCTTTTTCTCTGGCTTTTTGTGCCTTCGGTCTCCTGGCTCTGGTGGAATGCCATTGGATTTTTCCTGGCAGCATCTGTGATTTTCTTGGGAAGCTTTTTCTTACAGTCAACCTATAAAAGTCCCTTCATAATAGAAAGGTCTGCTGAAAAGCGGTGCTGGAAAATGTCCTATGGGATTTTGATTGTTTATGTAATCGGACTTATCCTCTTTCTGGTGTTTTTTCCGAAATTTTTTTGAGCTTCTAATATTCCCAAAAACCAAAACAGCAGACCCAAAAGTAAGCTCTTTAAATATTGGATAATGAGTCAAACTAAAAAAGAACATTAAAGGAATCACAGCCATCTTCTTTTTTGGGTACGACCAAACCATGTCCCAAAGGATAAAGACCAGGAAGAGAGACAGGTAATTTCCCTTTTATCTCTATTTCTCCAAAAAGTGCCTTGGCAGCCGCTTTTTGAGCCTGAGGACTCCATCTGTAGGCGCAAAGGTAGGAATCAACTTCAGGAAAATGCTTTAAGAAATACGGGCTCCCGAAAGAAATGACAATGACTGGTGTGTCAGTTGCTGCTGCCTTGTGGACAAGTTCAATATGTCTAAGATCAAGATCGACACTGTCTTTCCAGGCACGTAGAGTGGAGAAGAGTGCAAACACAATTACATCAGCCTCACTGGCCATATCCGTTCCTTCTTGTAAAAACTCATCTCCTGTATACGCATCCGCATAGAATTGAAGGAATTCAGGGCATCTTTCTTCGACTTCTCGAATAAAATTTCTACCGGCAAAGTAACCTCCTGGATCACTGCTCAGAGAAAAGACAGCTATTTTCTGGTCTTCTCCTGAGAGAGGAAGAACCGAGCCTTCATTTTTAACAAGTGTGATGGAATCTTCAAACACTCTCTCCGCATATCTCAGATGTTTCTTGGTTGCCACTTTCCGATCAAGAACATCCACGTCTACCAGTTTCTTTTTGTGAAGGCCAAGCCTTGCTTTTGCTTCAAGAATTTTTCTCACCGAACTATTGATTCTTGACTCTGAAACCGTGCCACTTCTGACTACCTGGATAAGTGATTCGATGACATCGTCCGGCTCAGGCGGAAGGAGTAGCATATCCACACCAGCCTGAACAGCTTTCAACGCTGCCTCCTCAGGTGCATAGAGAGTTGTCACTCCTCCCATCCCCATTGAATCTGTAACGATAAGACCTTTAAAACCAAGCTCTCTCCTCAGAAGATCAGTGATAATGCGAGGAGAAAGAGTAGCGGGAAGATCGGGTGTGGGATCAAGAGCAGGCAGGTAAAGATGGGCAGTCATGATAGTCTGAACGCCAGCCTCAACAACCTTTTTAAAAGGGTAGAGTTCAACCCTCTCCAGGCGTTTTCTATCTCCCTCAACAGTAGGAAGAACACTGTGGGAGTCTTCGCTCGTATCGCCATGACCAGGAAAATGTTTGGCTGTGGCCATGAGGCCATTTTCCTGACAGCCTTTTATGAAAGCGATTGCCAACCGGCTAACCTGCTCAGGATCTTCGCCAAAGGAGCGAGTATTGATAATCGGATTATCAGGATTGATATTCACATCAACCACTGGAGCATAGGTCACATGAATCCCAAGAGCCCTGCCTTCCAAAGCCGTAATCTTGCCCATGAGATAAGCCTGTTCCTCAGACCATGTTGCTCCTACAGCCATAATCGGAGGAAATAAAGTAGCACCTGTGATCTGATTCCCTGCTCCTCTTTCAAAATCAGAGGCGATCAATAAAGGTATTCTAGCCATTTTTTGTGCCGTGTTTGTCAAATAAGCTGTCTCATAAACCTCTCCCCCAAAAAGAATCAGGCCCCCTATTTTGCGCTTTACAATCCAGGACTCGAGTCCTTCGAGATAATCGCTGTCCTTGTTCACAAAATGGCCAGAATAGCGACAAGCAACCATCTGGCCAATTTTTTCTTCTAACGTCATTTTTCGAAGGGTTTTCTCCACCCATTTGGCCTCTGATGGACCAAAAGTCAAACTGGGTTTAACCACAACCCGAGCACAGGTTGCTGTTAAAACAACAAGGAAAAACAAAAGAATGAGATAAGAGCCTTTAGAAGATTTTTTCATTTTAGAGTTTTCTCCCTGTATGTTTTTGAAATTTAGGAGTTGTTCCAAAGTGAGGTGATATGATGACGAGGAGGTGCAGGAGAATGTCGAAGCGCCATTGAAGATTTAGCCTCCCCGAATCGTTCTTCGAGGGAATCCGATTGGTCGGACGGCGAGGATGTTTGAGCAAAGCGAGTTCCGCAGCCGCTGAGAAGAACGAAGAGGGAATGGCGTTAAAAATCTGAACTAGAGTGGAGAAATTCTCCTGCACCTTAGAGTACTTTTTGACTTTCATCACATCACTTTGGGACAAGGCCGAAATTTAAGTTACTAAATAGCGAACGATAAAAAGCACTGAAAAGAAGTAAATGATCCAGTGGACTTCCTTGCCTCTTCCTGCCACTAGCTTCAAAAGAGAATAAGAAATAAACCCGAATGCAATTCCCTCTGTAATGCTGAGAGTCAGAGGAATAAAAATTATAGTCAGGAAGGCAGGGATGGCATCGGTCAAATCCTCCCAGTTTATCCGAATCACACACTTCATCATTAAATAGCCGACAATTATTAGGGGAGAAGCAATGACAGGCCTGAGTGTTTGACCATTGAACACGTACTCGCCTCCTATCATCTCAGCTAAAGGACTGAAAAACAGAGCGATCAAAAAGAAAAAAGAAGTGAAGACATTGGCCAAACCTGTTCTTGCACCCTGAGCGATTCCAGTCGCACTCTCAATATAACTCGTTACTGTAGAAGTGCCGAGAAGTGCGCCTCCAACTGTGCCGATAGCATCAGAGAACATTGCCTGATTGGCCCGGGGAAGCCTCCCTTCTTTCAGGAAACCAGCCGGCTCGCTCACTCCAATCAGAGTACCCACTGTGTCGAAGAGATCGAGAAAGAAAAAGACAAAAATAACCGTTACCATACCTGTTTTTATGGCTCCAAAAATATCCAATTTGAAAAGAGTCGGTGCAACACTTGGAGGAGCTGCAAGAATTCCCTGGTATTCGACTACACCCAATGGAACGCCCAGGATGGTAGTGGCCAGAATTCCTATGAGAATAGCCCCTCTAACTCTTAAAACCATAAGGACTGAAGTCAGCACTAAACCGAAAAGGACAAGCACCACCGGTTTGCTCGTCAGGTCTCCGAGACCTATGAAGACGCCTGGAGTATCTACAATGAGCCCTCCATATTCAAGACCAATAAGGGCGATAAAAAGGCCAATGCCCACTGCAATGGAGTGTTTGAGACAATCAGGGACAGCAGCGACAAGGCTCCCCCAAACCTTGAGGATAGACAGTATAAGAAAAATCGTGCCTGAAATAAAAACAGCTCCGAGAGCTATCTGCCAGGAATATCCCATTACTCCGCAGACTGTGACTGCAAAAAAGATATTGTGGGCCATGGCCGGCGCAAGGGCTATTGGATATTTCGCCAGGAGTCCCATCAGAAGAGTGGCCACAGCGCTAGAGATACATGTGGCAAACATGACCGCTCCCTTATCCATTCCAGCAATAGCCATAACAGCCGGCTGTACGAAAATGATATAAGACATGGTCATGAAGGTAGTCGCCCCTCCTACCATTTCAATCCGTACTGTTGTTTTATTCTCCTCAAGCTTGAAAGCACGGTTTAAGAATTCTCTCATTTTCCCGCTCTTATTCTTTAAATTGAATCAAGCTTAGGATGTCGACATCAGGATGAGCTTTCTTGATGCAATCTACTCCTTTCAGAAAAACGAGTTCTACGACAGAGGCAAAACCCACAACTTTTCCGCCTAACTTTTTTACGATATCAATGGCACTTATGGATGAGGAACCTGTAGCAATCAGGTCATCGACGATCAGAACTCTCAGCGCAGGGGAGACACTGTCACTATGCATCTCAAAATATTCAACAGCATACTCATTCGGAGCTCTGACGCAAACAGTTTTGCGTGGGAGTTTACCTTTTTTTCGCACAATGGCCACGCCTAGCCACAGCTGATTGGCCACAGGAGCAGCAACA
>CAZSPM010000155.1:0-5721 GCA_964608785.1 uncultured Eubacteriales bacterium | reverse complement strand
GAGGACCGGAGCGAATTTGCCTCGCTGGGGCAAATTCGTGTGCTGACGATTCAGCCCTCCTGATGGCAACCTCTTTCACGGAAAAAGAGAGGCTTCTTTCCTTGACAGCTAAAGCGGCATCCTCTATAATTCAAAAAAATGGGTTCTCCTCATTTTAGTTCAAACAATGCTCGATTCATGAGGAAACATATCAAAGGTACTGCCCTCCTTCTTGGGCTATTCCTCCTTTCTCTTCTAGTGATACAAGGGCAGGAAAAATCCACAAAGCTTAAGGTCGTCGCTGAGCTGGCGAATATAAGACAAAGACCTGATATCGGGAGCATAATCATCCATCAGGCTCTACAGGGAATGATCCTTGAATCAACAGGAAAAGAGGGCGAGTGGTACATAGTCAAGATTAAGTCTGATGAAGGCGACATCACATTCGGGTATGTTCATGAGAGTTTGGTTAATGTCCTTGAGCAGACTCCCCTAGTCAAACCACTAGAGGAAAGAATAGAGCCAGAGGAAATAAAGAAGGAAGAAAAGCCTTCAACCCAACAACCGATTCCTGCAACTCTTCCCTCTCCCGCTCCTTCTAAATCGAATATCGAGCTTTATTTCTCGGGAGGAGGTATTTTCCTCTCTGGAGGAGATTTGAACAGAGGAGCAGAAGGTTTGGCTGACTATCACAGCTATGACCTGGGAGTAGAGGGAAAAGGAAAGGTCAAACCTGCCCGTTTGAGCTACATCTTGGGCGGCGAACTAGTCTTTCCTCTATCTTCCTATTTCCATATAGGCGTAGGAGTGGATTATTTCCTCAGTGAAAAGAGAAGCCAAGTCGAATTTGAGAAAGCTTCATCCAGTGATACCTTCACTACCCGCCCAAAAATTCAGGCCGCTCCCATAAGACTCATCATAACTTTCTATCCTCTTCCTTTCTTTTATGCAAAAAGCGGAATCGAATACTATTTCGCTAAATGTGCCTATTTTTACCGCTTCCAGAGTGGAGAGTTCTGGGAAGAATGGGATGGAGAGGCCGAGGCCCAAGATATAGGTTTCCTAGGAGGACTGGGTTTCGACTGGGCCCTATCTCCCAATTTTAGTTTCATAGTGGAAGCGACTGGTCGCTATGCCAAAATAAAGGGCTTTAAAGGAAAAAACAAATACAAAACATCGGAAGGATCAATAAGCACAGAAGAGGGAATGCTCTACTTTTACCATACACAAACTCCAGGAGGTGAATCCTACCCACTCCTCTTCATTCGAGAAAAAAAGCCATCAGAAGCTGGGGTCTTCGACCCCCAGGAAGCGACGATAGATTTTTCTGGGATTAGCCTAAAAGCAGGCCTCAAGATAAAATTTTAGCCTTTCTTCAAAAGGGCTATGTGATGAGCATGGATTCCTTTGAATAAAGGATAAATTCTGACGATATGGTAATCCCCTTGCTGAACCTCATTTTTAAAATCTTCTCTTGATATCATTTTTATCCGAGTTTTGCTCCCTTTTATTTTCCTCCTGAGTTTTCTCTGCAAGAAGTGGAAAAAGTTCATCTGATAATAAGAGAGGATCATCCATTGAGATGAAATCCGAGAAAATTCTCTTAGGATAGACTCTCTCTCATCCTTTTCATGGACATGATGGAAAAAACGAAAGGAGAGGAGAAGACTGAATACACCTTGCTTAAAAGGCAGGCCCTTCTTCACATCCGCAACAACGGCAAGTGGCCAACCAGGATGGCTGCTTATTTCCCTTGCTCGTTTCACCATGTAAAAAGAAATATCGCTGCTCACCAAAGAGTAATCCTTATCGAGAATCAAATCAGAGAAACGGCCATAACCACAAGGAACGTCCAAAACGAGACCTGAAGTATTCCTCACTCTCTGGAGAATCTTTCGGAGAATTTTCGTCTCTTTTCTATGAACAAGCCTTTGGTCCAGAGTCCTGTACCTCTTTCGCTCATATTCCTCAACCTCATGCTTCTGAAAAGGAACGTTTAAAGATTTTTTATTCCCCACTCTCTATTTTCTCCACCGAATACAAAATACTTATGATTAAATCAGACAGCATTATTCTATTTCTTTATTCTAAACTCCTTCTTTCAAGAAAGTATCTCTTTTGTTGTAACATATCCATCGTGCCATCAGGTTGGCTGATGAGGAATGCCCTCCGCAGGCGAAGAGGGCACGGAGTGATCTGACTTTTAAATTGGTTCCAACGGGGTCAGGCTTTGTCACTATGATGAAAAACAGACTTCATTTTGCTCATAATCATCTTTTCACGATAAAGCCTGACCCCAATGCTACAAATTATTAAAGTCAGATCACTCAGAAGCCGAGGACCGGAGCGAATTTGCCTCTCTGGGGCAAATTCGTGTGCTGACGAGTCAGCCAGCCTGGTGGCGAACTTTTTTTCCGGAAAATGAGATACCTTCATTTTTCTATTCCAGAAAAACATATTTGGGACTCGGTTCGATTTTCACTCTACCGGAGTTCGCGGAAATCTCCTTTCCATCACGGCTTAATACGCGAATTACCCGGTCTGAGAAAGAGTAATCCACGACCGGTCCCTTTGTCCAGCAGACAACAAACTTAAGACCTCCCTTATGAAATGAAAATATTTCTGCATGAGGATGTTGAACTTTCCCTGTAAAGCTACTCCTTTCTAGTTGAGAGACCAAGGTCTTCATGGCATAAAAACCAGGGCGCTTTCTCCATTCACTTCCGCGGCTATCAATAAGGCCATAGCCCGGGGCCACTAGTTGCCACCAGTAAATCCTCTCCACAAAGCCGCTCGCAGTACAAAGGATAAAATAGCGAACCAAAAAATTGGCCTGTTCTTCCTCAGAGACATTGGGCTTGCCTGAAGCAGGGGAGTACTTCCCTGTGTCCTTCAATGGCCAGTTCATTTCCGTTATCCACAAATCGCGCTTAGCCCGACTGCTGCCATCGATTATAGCCTTCAACAGAGCTACCTTTCTTGGCATATCCCACCCATACTGTGTATTCTCTGGAGCTCCCATCCTATCCACATAAAGAAGAGAACTCACTTTATCAAAAGGGATATTTTTGAGCACAGGCGGGTAGAGATGAAATTCAAAATCAATAACCGCCGGACCGACAAGTTTGACATCGTACTTCTCAGCTAAAGACACAGCCGGATTGGCCAGCTTTAAATATTCTTTGTAATCCCACACTCCCCACTTTGTTCTGTTCCATGCATGACCAATTTCAAAAAAAGAAGAGAACTGTGCAAACCGGGACATGACATCCTCTAGGAAGTTTTTCCAGCGGAACGGATAAAGGAGATCATCCCTCTGTTGAAGCAGAGCAATGGTAAGTTCTATCTTATTCTCGGTGAGCCGCTCAAAGAATTTCTCGAAAACTTCCAATTTCTCCTTTTCCCATGAAGGAATCCTGACAAGACTCTTACAAATCCCCAGCTCCTTCAACTCCTCAATGACTTCTTCGTTCCTTTCATCAGAAGGAGAAACAGATAGGGCAAATGGACTTTCGATGCTGACATGTTCCCTATACATCTTCTTTCGGTACTGCCGATACACGTTCAAAACGGGCCGAGCTTTACGAAGGTTTGAGAGCACAAGAGAAACATAGCTTCCTGCATGTTTAAAATGATGCCAGAACCGTTCCTTTCTTGGCGCAATATTGTGGGGTTGGTCAGTATATGGGTTCCAGCGGAATTCAAAACTCATTTTATTGGATTTTCAGCTTCCGGACCAACTGTTTTAGTCTAAGCTTTTTTTTAAGTTCAATATACCATGAGTATATCATTTTATTCGCTTTATACCAGTACCATAAGTATCCCTTAAGCTGGTTTGAGCCCATATACTGCTTCAAAAAAAGGAGCTGAGAACGGGGGGGAATACCTAGACGAATAAGATTTTTAATGCCCTTTAAAAGTCCTATTCGTTTCTTTACCCTGATGCGGTTGGTGTCGATCAGATAAAATACGAATTTTCCCTCGCTTTCTGTCTTGACCAGAATATTTCCATCAGAAAGATCCCGATGGAGAATGCCTTTCCTATGGCAGAGAGAAATGTGATGAGCCAGAGAGACTAAGAGTTTTTGAAGCTCTGATGGAGGAAGTTCTCGGAATAAGAAGCGGATTTCTTCAACTTCGCCCACCCTCTCTGCCAGAAAAAAACTTCTATCCAGAAAGAGTCTCTTTCTCTTCTCTAGGTAAGCTACTGGGAAGGGCGTTTCTATCCCCCTCTCAAGGAGTACACTACTACCCTGCCAACTCTTAAAAGCCTTTGACGACAGAATAATACTCTTCAGCCTATTCACTCCCCAAGAGTAAAACTCTTTAATAACGATCTCTATTTTTTTCCCGTCTGGCAGAGGAAGACTAACACCTCCTACTCGATTTCGACTCTCCAGTAGTATCTCACATTCAGGATCATCCAAAAGCCTGTGACAATCAGATATTGCTTGAATAAAAGGAGGATGATTATACTTGGATTGGACTCGTCCTATGAAAGGAGGGAGGGAAACCGATTGACCAAACTCTTTTTTCACTTAAAACCCTCGTTGCAAAAAAAATATCACCCATCATTGTCTTCTGTCAAATAATTAACCTGAACATAAGCATCTCCAAATCATGCTGTCATCACGGAGTTTGAGGTGTTTACTTTCCATTTTTGTTTGTTGACGGAAAAAAGGCTTATAGTATATGATAGCCTGAAGGAGTGATAAAATGGCTTTAGATCCTCAGCTACTAGAAATCCTTGCTTGTCCTCTGTGTAAGGAAGATGTAAAGCTCACCGCAGATGAGAAAGGTCTGAAATGTGTGAAATGCCACAGAGTCTATCTTATTAAAGATGATATCCCGGTCATGCTCATCGATGAGGCAACAATTGAACCAGAAAGACCTACAAAGGATTAGTTCCTCCGCCATAAAAAAGATTCTTCTCATCAGGCTGAGACGTATAGGCGATATTGTCATGACTACTCCTGCTATCAGTGCACTGAGAGCAGGTTTTCCTGAAGCCTATATATCCTACGTTGTAGAAAAGCCTTACAAAGAACTTATGGAGGGAAATCCACACCTGGATGAACTCACTATTCTTCCAAGAAATCTAAACACAGGTGACTTCATCAGATTTATCCGTAAGATTCGAAAAAAAAAATACGATGTTGTCCTAGATTTTCACGGTGGGCCTACTGCATCTCTTATGACCTTATTATCCAGGGCGAAGCTGAAAGTGGGATACAAAATCAAATACAAGAATTTTATTTACCACAAAAAACTCCCGCGTAGCTCCGACAAAGGTCCCATTCACAGCGTCGAGAGCCACCTCAACCTAGTGAAAGCCCTTGGAGTTAATGTTTGTTCTTCCCCCGCTCTATGTCTTCCTCAAGCTCAAAAAACAGAGGAAGAAAAGGTGAAGAAATTCATAGAAGAAAACGAACTTCAAGGGGAAAAGCCCATTATCTTACACATCAGCGCTGGAAATGAATTTCGCAACTGGGGTGTGGAGAACTTGGTGCAATTGACAAACCTTCTTGCCGAACTCCCTGGAGTAAAAACTGTCTTGATAGGAGCTAAGGAGGACCAGAAAGCAGAGAAGGAAATACTGGAGAAAAGCGCAGCATCGCTTCTCTCTTTGGTCGGCAGGCTCAATCTCAGGGAACTGAGGGAAATTATCTCCCGTTCTTGTCTTTTCGGTGGCCCTGACAGCGGCCCGATGCACGTTGCTGCTTCCACATCCACACCCATTGT